>JBEPWR010000128.1:0-5011 GCA_041642335.1 Eubacteriales bacterium | reverse complement strand
TTATTAAAGGACTTCGGGCGGTATCGGATTTCGAATATGAATTTCAAATGGCATTGATGAATAAAAAGCTGTCGGAAGAAGTGGAAACCGTCTTTCTGATGACGAGCAACAAAAACTCCTTCTTAAGTTCGAGTATTCTAAAAGAGGTTGCAAGATTTGGCGGGTGTATTGACGGACTTGTACCCGAAGGGGTCAAAGAGGCGGTCTATAAAAAACTAAAGTAATACAAAGAAAGTAATATAAAGGGGGAAGGTTAATGGAAGTATTACAGCTTCTCGATATGTTAGAGGATTTAATTGATGAGAGTTCTTCGATACCCTTTGCACAAAAGGCGATGGTCGATAAAGAGGAAGTATTGGAACTGATCAAGGAAATACGAATTCAAATTCCCGATGAAGTAAAGCAGGCAAAATGGATTAAAGAGGAGCGGCAACGGATTTTAGCTGAAGCGCAGAATGATGCGGATACCATCATTGAAGAAGCGCATAAACATATTAACTCCCTGGTGGAAGAGCATGAGATTGCAAAAATGGCCAAGCAGCGGGGCGAGGAAATTATCCAGCAGGCCCAGGAAAGTGCAAAGGAAATGCGGCTGGGGGCCCGGGATTATGCCGATGAAGTATTAGAGGGCGTCGAGGGTTCCCTTAAGGAATTGCTTGAGACACTGCAAAAAAATCGAAACGAATTAAAGGGAATGGATGAATAATCCATTCCCTTTTTTTAGGGGCAATATCCTGCTTGTTAGGGGGCAGATATCCCGGCCTTAAGACTGTGGCGGAGAGTAGTTTTTCTCTTGCTGCTGATAGAAAGGCCGTTTTCGGTATTCCAGGGCATGGGTTTTAATCCGGGGACCCGGCATACCCAGGGTGTATAAATCCGTTCCTTTGACGTCGTATTCCAGCATGGACTGTTCCAGGGATGTCTGGGGATGATAATGCTTTAAGTTTGTAATAATCGGCAGGGTGCTGGTCTTTTGCATTTTCTTCAGCAGCCGCCGGCCGTGATCGTTGAATGCAAGGACCCGCAAATACTTCGGACCGCCGCTTTGATTGTAGGCGAGAAGATCCTCTCGGGAAAGATCCAACAAAAGATGCATCAGGATCCGCTGAATGCGGGTATAGGTGTAGCGTCTCGTCTTTACCGCCTCAAGAACTTCTTTTACGGTAGTGCTTTTTCTTCCCGCATCCAAC
The DNA here is from genome assembly GCA_041642335.1 of Eubacteriales bacterium. Classification (GTDB taxonomy): domain Bacteria; phylum Bacillota; class Clostridia; order Peptostreptococcales; family T1SED10-28; genus Isachenkonia. Next base: position 3,821 of record JBEPWR010000128.1, on the reverse strand, counting down.
AGACGGTGTTCAATGCCTTCATTGACATCGAAGATCTGCCGCAGATTCTCCGGCGTGCTCCTTCGAAGAAGTCCCAACAGAAGATCCCGGAAATTACGGGTAAAGACCGGCGCACTGCCTTCCTTCATGGCGGAGGTCAATAAGGCGTAAGAGGACTCGGGCAGGACTAAGCGCAGGTCTTCCGGTGCTTTTCCCGATAATAAATGTTCCCGAATGGCGGTGGCGCTGGCAATGGAGCCTTGAATTTTCCGCTCGTGATAGGGCGCGCTGATTCGCTGAATCGTGTGGGGTTTGATGGAGCTTCCGGTTTGGATCAGGGTTTTTAAATACTCGATGCCTAAGATATTGTTCGGGCTTTTTAAGACCTGTTCGAGGGCCTCGAGCCTGGAGTCTTCAAGCATTCTATGCTTTCTTATATAACGGCTGAGGGCCTCCGCCCGGGCCACCGGAAAAAGTTTTCCTTCCTTCAGTGCGGTCCTTAAGTATCCCTCGTACTCCGGAGGGCTGGTTGTGAGAATTTCTGCGAGGGTCTGGAGCAGGGAAATCTCCCCATATTCCGAGCCAAAGGCAAGATCCGTAATAATCCCGGTATGGTTTAAGAGTTGCAGACTGCCGTAGCTGAAAAACTCCGCCGTGGAACAGGCATAAACCGTAGGGATTTCCAATACGAGATCCACTCCGCCTTGAAGCGCCATTTCCCCGCGGCGCCATTTATCCATTAAGGCCGGCTCGCCCCGCTGAAGGAAATGTCCGCTCATGACCGCCACCGTATAGTCGCAGCCTGTTTGTTCTTTGGATTTACCGATATGATATTGATGACCGTTATGAAACGGATTGTATTCCGTAACCACGCCGAGAACTTTCATGAAACCGCCTCCTTCTACGCTCTGTATATTGACCGGATAAGGACCGGAACAGCGTATTTTCGTGGAAAACGAGGTTTTCCTTATTCTTGTAGTGATTATACCATAAGGGCAAAAAAAACCATATAAAATCATTATAATCCTTGATAAAAAGAGGAAAATCTATTATTATTAGTAGTGTTAGATTAAAAATTAGACAAACTTTTATCAATAAAAGTCTATCATAAAGAATTTATTAAGGAGGGTGCAGGTTTATGAAAATTTTAGTACTGAACTGTGGAAGTTCATCGTTAAAGTATCAACTGATCAATATGGAAAATGAGGGATTAATGGCCAAAGGTGTGGCGGAAAGAATCGGGATTGATGGTTCTTTTCTAAAACATGAATCCGAAAGCAATGGAAAAGTAAAAATTGAAGAGCCCATGAAAGACCACAAAGATGCCATTCGTATGGTTCTGGATGCATTAGTGGACAAGGACCACGGTGCGATTGAATCGATGGAGGAAATCAGTGCTGTGGGTCACCGGGTGGTCCACGGCGGCGAGAAATTCTCCGGTTCCGTAATTATCAATCAGGAAGTGATTGATGCATTGGAGGAATGCTCCGAGCTTGCACCGCTTCATAATCCGCCGAATTTAATGGGGATTTATGCGTGCCAGGAAATCCTTCCGGGACTTCCAATGGTTGGGGTATTTGATACGGCCTTCCATCAGACCATGCCGGAAGACTCTTATATTTATGCGCTGCCCTACGAATACTATGAGAAGCACCGAATTCGACGATATGGTTTTCACGGAACCTCTCATAAATACGTGGCGATGAAAGCCGCGGAAATGCTTGGAAAGTCTGTGGAAGAGCTAAAGATTGTTACCTGTCACTTAGGAAACGGTGCCAGTGTCGCAGCGGTAGACGGAGGAAAATCCGTGGATACCTCCATGGGCTTTACGCCTTTGGAAGGGCTGGTAATGGGAACCCGTTGTGGAGACATTGACCCGGCAATCACCACCTTCCTAATGGAAAAGGAAGGCATGGATTATAAAGAGTTAAACAATGTGATGAACAAAAAATCCGGAGTACTGGGAATTTCCGGAGTATCCAGCGACTTTAGAGATATTGAGGAAGCGGCGGAAACAGGAAACAAAAGAGCCCAGCTTGCCCTGGATGTATATCACAAACGGGTGAAAAAATATATCGGTTCCTACGCTGCGGAAATGGGCGGACTGGATGCGGTTGTATTTACCGCAGGACTTGGGGAGAACTCTCCGGAATCCAGAGCAGCCATCTGTGAAGGATTGGATTTCCTAGGCCTGAAGATTGATCCGAACAAAAACGGCGTTCGAGGGAAAGAGACCATGGTCAGCACCGATGACTCCACAACAAAAGTCATTTTGGTACCGACCAATGAAGAACTGATGATTGCACGGGAAACACTGAGTCTGGTATAAGGATTCTCTATAACTTAAGCGATGACTAAAAGACAGACGAAGTCCTTAAGAATAAAAGGGCTTCGTCCTTTTACGGCCTGTCAAATATAAGTACTTGACAAAACCCGAAATGGTTTGTATAATCAAATTTGTCAACGTTCAAGAGGTGGGTTATAATGAGAATAAATCTTAGAAAAGCAAAAGAAGAAAATGATCAATATCTGGATCTTGATTTTCATATTGATCTTGAGTCTATTGAAGGCTTTCAAAGCCTGAAGGTGAAGGAACCGATTCACGGAAAGGGTAGAATTTACTTTAGCCGGGATGGAATGTTTTTAACCCTTACAGCAAAGGCTCTGGTGGAAAACACTTGCAGTAGATGCTTGAAAGATTTTGAAGAGACTCTGGAACTGAAATTAAATTATGAAATAGTAAACTCCAAGGAAGCAGAAGAAATGGACGAAGAAGAGGACATTTTGGTTGTGGACGGCGATGTATTGGATCTGGAAAGGGTCATCATCGAAGAGCTTATTATGAAAGCGCCCATGAAACCTCTGTGCAAGGAAGATTGCAAGGGGATTTGTAATAGTTGTGGTCAAAACTTGGAAGAGGGAAGTTGTAACTGCACGCCCGATCAGGAAGTTCAGGAAACCATTGATCCAAGACTTGCAAAGCTCAAGGGCTTATTGAAAGAAGATTAAGGAGGTGTAAGTCAATGGCAGTACCAAAGCGTAAAACCAGTAAATCAAAGAAAAACATGAGAAGAGCTGCAAACTCCAAGTTTACAGCAGCAGGATATGTAAATTGTCCGAACTGCGGAGAAACAAAATTACCTCATAGAGTATGTTCCGATTGTGGACACTACAACGGTAAAGAAGTGGTTGAAACTGAATAATAAAAAACCTTAAGAAGATAGTAATGTAGATATACATTGCTATTTTTTTATGGAGAATTCCAGGGGTAGGGGCATCAGGGAGAAAAAATAAAAAAAGAATTGATTTTTAATAAAGGATACTATATACTGTCTTTATGACTAGGTACTAATTATTAGTACTAAAACCAGGGAGAGGTTCGAATGAGTAGGAAAAAGCGCATTTCAAAGAAAGAACGGCAGGAAAAGCTGAAAGAGATGATTAAAGAGGATCCTTTTCAGAATGACGAGGAATTGGCTTCGGCCTTTGGCGTCAGTATTCAAACCCTTCGCCTGGACCGAATGGAACTTGGAATTCCCGAGCTTAGAGAACGGTTTCGAAACGTGGCGGAAGGCAACTATCAGAAGGTTCGAAGTATGGTGGGGGCCGAAATTGTGGGAGAGCTGATTGATTTAACCCTGGGAAAACAGGGAATCAGTATACTCGAGACCGATGAAGCCATGGCCTTCAAGAAAACCAATATTGTTCGGGGACACCACATCTTCTCACAAGCAGAGTCCCTGGCCATGGCCGTGATTGATGCGGATGTGGCCCTGACGGGAGTCGCAAATATAAAATACCTCAAACCCATATACTTGGGAGATAAATTGGTTGCAAAGGCG
>JBEPWR010000127.1:0-5029 GCA_041642335.1 Eubacteriales bacterium | reverse complement strand
TGGGGGCTGAAATTTCTACCTTTTCCGGTCTTTCCGGGATTGGAGATTTAATCGTAACCTGCACAAGTATGCATAGTCGAAATCGAAGAGCCGGAATTTTGATTGGTCAGGGAAAGTCTTTTGAAGATACCTTGGAAGAAGTGGGGATGGTTGTGGAAGGCATCAAGACCACCGAATCGGCGTACGAGCTTTCGAAGTTATATAATATTGAAATGCCAATTACTGAACAGATTTATCAGGTGATTTATAATGGCGTTGATCCAAAAGAAGCCGTAATTCGTCTTATGAGTCGCCGCAAAAAAAATGAAATGGAAGAGATCGTGGAAGGAAAGAAATTGAGCTGGTAATGATAAAAACCCTTGACTTTTATACCTAAAAGGATTACAATATTTTTTGTAGCTGAATCGGGATGTAGTTCAGTTGGTAGAACGCACGTCTGGGGGGCGTGAGGCCAGCGGTTCAAGTCCGCTCATTCCGACCATTAAAAAATTCTTAAGGTTTCTATAAAGAACTGTGACCCATGCAAGGGTTACAGTTTTTTTATGTTATTTTTTGGAACAATCCGAATAAATCCTTCGTCTAACGGGTATAAATAAAACAATCAATACAAAGGAGTGGAGCAAATGAAGAACTTTGGAAAAATGTTAGGGCTGTTCATAATAAGCCTGTGTGTTATCTTGATGATTACTGCTTGTGGAGGAGACATTGAAGATCCGGGATACAGCGATCCGGGAAATGAGGACGAGAATAATGATCAAGGAAATGGGGATGAAAACAATGATCCAGAGGATATGGACAATGAGTATTTTGAAATTGTGGATAACAAAGACGAACCGCTGGAAAATTGGGCAGAAGGAAATAAAACTACTGCCGGGGAGTACCAATATCCTGATGATGAAAATATCTATATGATCGCAGCCGGTGAGCAAAATACTGGAGGTTATTCTATTGAAATCACTGAAGAAGAAGTAAATGAGGGGATATTAACAATAACTTATACAGTCCAGTCGCCGGGCCCAGATGATGTAGTTACTCAAGCGATTTCCTATCCATATCTGCTGATTGAGGTTAGTGAAGAAATTGAAGAAGTCGATTTTATAAAAGAATAAATTTTAACCAAAATCCAGTAAAAATAAAGAATAGTAGCTGCGATACTGTCGCAGCTTTTTTACGTGTATTCCCTAGATTGGAGGCAATGTTTATGTGTCGGACTTAAAATTATGTTACACTATAAAAAGAAAATCTTATTGAGTAAAGAAGGGTGTAGATATGACAAAGAAAAAAGTCTTATTATTTTTTGTTGACGGTTTTGGCATTGGAAAAGAAGAGAAAAGCAGTTATAATCCGATAGAAACCGGAAATTTGCCGGTTTTACAAAGACTTCTCTCAAAAGAGAATGTTACCCCTACCGATACAACCCTCGGAGTACCAGGTCTTCCGCAAAGTGCGTCAGGGCAAACGACAATTCTTACAGGGGTGAATGCGCCGAAGGCAATAGGCAAACATTTAAATGGTTTTCCCAGTAAAGAATTAAGAGAGATCATCGAAAAAGAGAATATTTTTATCAAATTAAAGAATCTGGGTTTGAACGTTACCAATGCAAACGCTTATAATAATACTTTTATGACCAATTTTGAGAAGAATCCTAAAGCAAAGGAAGAAATGTCCGTATCCACAGTGGCAACTCTCTCAGCAGGAATTCCTTTGTATACCGAGGAGGACCTTGTAAAGGGTACTGCAGTTTATCAGGATTTGACGAATCGAATCATTATAGAAAAGTGGAAGGCAAAAGTTCCTATTAGAACTCCGGAAGAAGCTGGAAAAAACCTTGCAAGAATTGTTAAAAATCATGACTTCACTTTTTTTGAATACTTTCAGACGGATTTGGCTGGTCATCGAAAAGACTTTGAAAAAGCTTATGATGTATTAGAGGATTTAGATCGTTTTATTGGAAGTCTATTAGAGTCTATTTGTTTAAAGGAGACACTGTTTGTTTTCGTCAGTGATCATGGAAATATTGAAGATTTATCCACCGCGGACCATACCCTTAACATGGTTCCTGCCATTGTTCTTGGCAATGGTTCGGAAGAGTTTCAAAGAAATATTACAAGTATACAGGATATAACACCAAATATCATAAAATATTTTTTGTAAAACAGGCAGACATCTTAATAAAAGATCCGTATATCATTATAAGGAAGTAAGAAAGAAGTTTGGATAGGTTTATAAAAATACAATTAAAAATTAAAGGAAAGAAGGGAGAAAAAATTGGATAAAAAACTATATCTTTCACAAGACAACAAAATGATTGCCGGTGTATGCGGAGGAATTGCTGAATATTTTAATTTAGATCCCACATTAGTGCGATTAGCCTGGGTACTTTTTAGTGCCATGGGTGGAGCAGGAATTCTTGCTTATATCATTGCGATGGTGGTTATGCCTAAAAGAGCTTAGGTTTTAAAACGAAGATCAATACAGAAAGAAGGTGTTTTGATGAGCAAACGTTTGTATATTTCAAATACGGATAAAAAAATTGCCGGTGTATGCGGAGGAATTGCCGAGTACTTTGGAATTGACTCTACTTTAGTGCGCTTAGCCTGGATTTTGTTTATCTTTGCGGGAGGAGCTGGAATTATAGGGTATATTTTAGCGGCACTTATTATGCCTAAACCTCCTGTTAACCATGGGCTGAATAAATCCTCTGAGGAAATGGAAGAGGATTATGTTGATCTCGAAGAAGTGAAGGAGCCCCATCAATATGAAGAAAGTGATGCTACTGAAAGTACTGCTGATCAGGAAAAAAATTCTGCTAAAAAAAGTAATACCACACAGTATGTGTTAGGTTTTATCCTTTTGTTTTTAGGGATCAGTCTACTGAGCAATCAATTTTTCTTTTGGAATATTTTTAATATAAGACATATGGCTTCCCTGGGGTTAATTGGTGTGGGTGTGATCGTGATTCTAAATGAGACGAAAAATCGCTAAATCTATTTTAATTCCACCTCCAAACCTTTTCGAATAACAGAAAATATAGTAAAATGAAACTCTAGGGGTCGATAAGAACTCTAGAGTTTTTATAGTATAGATCCTGGGTATAAAAGAACTGTTCTTAAATTATGAATCTATGGAGGGATTACATGAAGAAAATATTAATTACCGGAGCCTTAGGACAAATAGGAACCGATCTTACACGTTATATGCGTGATATTTATGGAGAGGACCAGGTGTTAGCTTCAAGCCGAAAAAGAAAAGAAGGCCATCCGTTACTAGAGGAAGGCGATTTTGAAGTTTTGGATGTACTGGATTATGAAGTAATGGAGAACATCGTAAAAAAACATCAGATCACTCATATCGTACATTTGGCCGCAATTTTATCGGGTACTGGAGAGAAAAATCCACAAGCTGCCTGGGATGTTAATATGAACGGTCTATACAATGTTCTTGAAGTTGCAAGAGTCCACAATTTATCGGTATTAATTCCAAGTTCCATTGCCGTTTTCGGTGAGAGTACACCGAAGAATCAGACGCCCCAAGATACCATTATGCGACCTTCAACAATTTATGGAGTAAGTAAGGTTTCTGGTGAATTGCTCGCAGATTATTATCATTCAAAATTCGGTGTTGATACCCGTGGGGTACGCTTTCCAGGACTAATCTCCAGTGATGCAATGCCTGGGGGAGGAACGACAGACTACGCGGTGCATATTTTCTATGAAGCACTGAAAAATAAGCAGTATTCAAGCTTTATCGATAAAGGAACCTTTATGGATATGATGTATATGCCCGATGCATTAAAAGCGATCGTTCAACTGATGGAAGCCGATGAATCTAAGCTGAAACATCGTAATGCATTTAACATAACCGCAATGAGTTTTGATCCCGAAATGTTGGCAAAGGAAATTCAAAAACATATTCCTGACTTTGAACTTGATTATGATGTGGATGAGGACCTCCAAAAGATTGCTGAATCTTGGCCGAACAGTCTTGACGATTCCGAGGCAAGAGCGCAGTGGGGATGGGAACCGGAATATGACATTTCTTCCATGACGGAGGATATGATAGAAAAATTGAAGAAAAAACTAAATGAATAATATCTACAACAAGGAGATTTCATGTATACTTATATACTAGAATGCAAAGACGGTACCTATTATACCGGTTGGACAACAGATCTGGTGCGCAGATTGAACACTCATAATCAAAAGAAGGGTGCGAAATACACGCGTTCCCGTATTCCGGTAAAACTTGTATATTGGGAAAGTTTTAATAGGCAAACCCATGCACAGAGGAGAGAGTGGGAAATCAAACAGCTTACCCGAAAACAAAAGGAGCATTTGATTAAGCACAGTTCAAAAGATGAAGGAGATGTGGTTATGGTAAAAACCTTAAGATATACCATTGATCAACTTGAGAAGATTTTAAAAATCCCCAGCCCTAGTGGTCACACCGAGTATGTTAAAGCCCACATTATTAAAGAACTGGAAAATTTGAAGGTGGATTATTATGAAACTCATAAAGGAGCGGTCATTGCAACCTTGCCGGGGGAAATAACCAAGGAACACCGAACAGTATCGGCACATATGGATACATTAGGTGCAATGGTAAAGGAAATTAAGTCCAATGGACGTTTGAAATTTGACCCCATAGGAGGTTATATGATGAGTTCTGTGGAAGGAGAAAACTGTGTAATTGAGACCGTGGATCAAAAACAGTTTACCGGAACAATCCTTACCACAAAACCCTCCGTTCATATTCATAGTGATGCAAAGAAAATTGAACGCGTAAAAGAAAATATGGAAATACTTATCGATGAAAAGGTTTCCACTAGTGAAGAGGTAGAGAAACTGGGTATTTCCGTCGGGGATTATATTTTTCTTGAACCCCGGACAGAAATTTATAAAAACGGTTTTATAAAATCCAGACACATAGATGACAAAGCCGGAGTTGCCGCAATGCTCGGTCTAATTTCTCATCTGGTGACAAAGGACCTACAACCCCATTATACGACGCATTTTTTCTTTAGCAATTA
>JBEPWR010000126.1:0-5048 GCA_041642335.1 Eubacteriales bacterium | reverse complement strand
CCATTTCTTCTGCGGTAGAGATAACATTCATTTGATTTTCCAGCATCAACTTTATTTTATCAAAGGCTCCTTTAGTAAAAGAATCAGTAGCAAGTAATGCAACATCAGCAAAATTTTTCTTTGCCAGGTTATCAATGTCATCCGTAATAATCACAGGACTTCGCTCTCCGCGTTCTACTTCTAAAACTTCATACATGTCCTTTCCCACTCGTGTCTCATTTCGGTCGCAGACCCCAACGATTTCGACACCCTGTTTTTTTAAAAGCATTTCTGCCATTCCGCTACCCATGGCACCGAATCCCCAAATCACAACTTTAATATTCTCCTTCATCATAAACCCTCCTTATTATTCTTAATTAGCCAAACATTTTCTAGTCGTACTCTACTTATATGTTGCAATTCTTATGCCAACTAAATCAAAACTCAGAAAATTTGTTTTAAAATCATATTTTTTTCAAATTATTTAGATATTGTGATTATAAGTATAGAAATTAATATCACAGATGTAAAATAATAATACTATTCGATAATAATAACTATGTATAACTCAGTTAAAATGTATAGTTTATTCACTCAAAATCATTTATCTCGGATTTCAAGAGTTTTTTATGTAAAAAAACGCAAATTTTTTTGCGCTATGCGCCAATTATTTTGCGTTTATACTTCTAACTGATATTTTTTAAGCTTATACTGCAATGTCTGTCTTTTGATATTCAACATTTTTGCTGCTCGGCTAATGTTTTGTTGATTAACCCCTAAGGCTTTTGTAATCATCTGTTTTTCATAATCTTCCACTGCCAGGGTTAGATCGATTTGATCTTTGGAATAATCGCTTGCTCGGTATTGCTTTTCGAAAACTTTTTTTTCGCCCTCTGGTATTTTATTCAATTGCATACTTTTATAATAATCAACAATGTAACTGGATAAATGTTCTTCTTTAATAACGTGTTCCTGATGAATGAGATTCATTGCTCCTTCAATAATGTTTTCAAGTTCCCGCACATTTCCCGGCCAATGATAATTTCTGAATATTTCTTTCACGCCATCAGAAATCAACCATACTTCTTTTTGAAATTTGTGATTAAATCGGTCAATAAAATAGTCACTCAGTGTGTCCAAATCCTGACGTCGGTCCCGAAGTGGTGGAATGACTATATTCAAAACATTTAAACGATAATACAGATCCTTTCTGATTAAATTTTGCTCCAAAAGAACTTTTGGATCCCGATTGGTCGTGGCGATAATTCGAACATCAATTGAAATGTCCTTCGTCCCTCCAATACGTCGTATATAGTTTTCCTGTAATACTCTTAATAGCTTCGCTTGTAAATTTTGATCCATAGAATCAATTTCGTCTAGTAAAATGGTACCGCCATTGGCCTGCTCGAAGATCCCTGGCCGATCCACAGCCCCTGTAAAACTCCCTCGTTTCGTCCCAAAAAGTATCCCTTCCAGTAAGTTTTCCGGAAGTGCCGCACAGTTTTGCCCTATAAAGGGTTGATCTTTCCGGGCACTTTCATTATGGATGCTTTGAGCAAATATTTCTTTCCCGGTTCCGGTCTCTCCGTAGATTAAAACACTTGATGAGGTTTTACTGGCTTTTCGTGCAACATTGATGGCTTTGAAAAAATCAGGACTCTTACCAATCAAACTATCAAAACTATATTGATTCATTTTCTTTTTTGTATTTTCTACTGGTTTTATTAATTGATCCTGTAACAATTGAATCTGTTCCGATAACTTTTTAATCTTCGTAATGTTCTTCGCAATTTCTAGCGCTCCGATTTTTTGTTCTTTGTAATATAAGGGAAACGTAGAGTTGATGGTTGTGATTTCTTTCCCTTCATGATTCAAATAGGTTTGACTTTTATTGATAATAGGTTTTTCCGTCTTTAGTACCCTTAATAATGTACTGGTTTCTTCATTTAATCCGGGGAATAAGGATAAAAGATTGGTTCCAATTACATCTTGGACTTGCATTTCTTCCAAAGTACCCATTTCATCATTGTACAAAAGCGTTTTTCCATGGTTGTCAATGACATGAACGCCTTCTTCTATTGAGTAAAGAATTTTTTCTAAAATCACATTTAATTCACTTTTAGATATCACCAGAATCTCCCCTTTAGGATAAAAAAGGTAGAGCCTTTTCTGTCTCTACCTTTTCTGTACAATAATTCATGAATTTCGTTTCATAAGAATTCTCCATTGTTTCTTTAAGCGTATAGATCATGCTTATTGCAGAGATCATCCACCATTTTGATTGCTTCTTCTTTATTTTCAGGATTGGTAATGATCTTGTCAATGATTTCCGCAATGACTGCCATGTCCTCTTCTTTCATTCCTCTAGTTGTTACTGCCGGAGTACCAATTCTAATCCCACTGGTTACAAAAGGGCTCTCGGGATCAAAGGGAATGGTATTTTTGTTGACTGTTATTTTTACTTCATCCAGAAGCTTCTCCGCTTTTTTGCCTGTAATATTTTTGTTTCTCAAGTCTAACAGTAACAAATGCGTATCAGTACCGCCGGATACCAAATTAAAATCTCGCTTTTTCAGCTCTTCCCCGAGGGCCTTTGCGTTTTTCATAATCTGTTGTTGGTATTCATTGAACTCCTCACTTAAAGCCTCTTTAAACGCTACAGCTTTCGCTGCAATGACATGCATTAATGGACCTCCTTGAGTGCCTGGGAATATGGCTTTATCGATAAGCTTTTTGTGTTCTGCTTTACAAAGAATTGCTCCACCCCTTGGCCCCCGCAAAGTCTTATGGGTTGTAGTCGTTACAAAGTCGGCATATTCACAAGGATTCATATGAAGCCCCGCTGCAATAAGACCGGCAATATGCGCCATATCCACCATTAAATACGCACCCACTTCATCCGCTATCTCTCGAAATTTCTTGAAATCAATCTTTCTTGGATAAGCACTGGCTCCCGCAACTATCAGCTTCGGTTTCGCTTCTAATGCTTTTTCCCGCACATCATCATAATCGATTACTTGAGTATCAGGGTCTACCCCATAGTCTACAAAATTATAATAAGTACCGGAAAGATTTACCGGACTTCCATGACTTAAATGTCCTCCGTGGGAGAGATTCATTCCCAAAACTGTATCGCCCGGCTTTAATACTGCAAAATAAACTCCAATGTTGGCATTAGATCCGGAATGGGGTTGTACATTGGCATGGTCTGCATTAAACAGTTTTTTTAGACGATCAATTGCAAGGTTCTCCGCTACGTCTACTTCTTCGCAACCGCCGTAGTAGCGCTTACCAGGATATCCTTCTGCATATTTGTTCGTTAGATAACTGCCCATTGTCTCCATTACCGATTCTGTTACAAAGTTTTCTGAGGCAATCAATTCAATATTTCCATTTTGTCGTCTTTTTTCCTTTTTAATAACCTCATAGATTTCAGGATCTTGAATTTCTAGATTTTTAAAGTTCATAGAATTGCTCCTCTCTTTAATTTAACTTACAGCTATATTATAAGTTTTCTAAAGATTTTTGACAAGGGGAATACTAACAAAACAAAAAAAAGCCTTTATAAAGGCTTTTCTTCTCGAATTTTTGTTATTACAGGAATATACCTCTGATCATTTTTGAAAGACTGATCTTTCATTTTAATACCTAAGAAAGCAAAGGCCATTAATCCAAAGCCTACAAGTGCTGCAAACAATTCTTGAGCTGGAAAAACTAAATTTCCAATAATGACACCTACAAATAAAGCGAACAGTGGAATCATATATAGGATAAAAGCTGCCGTTAAGACATGTTGCCCTTCCATATCCACTTCTACAATCTGTTCACTTTTGGCTCCTACACTGTTAATTGCTTCAATCCGTAGTTCATGACTATCACTACCAATTTTACAAGCATTGCAATTACTACAGCTTGAATGTTTTTCCATAATGACAAAGGCTTTGTTTTCCGAAACTTCTACTACCCTTCCGAACTGTTTCATATTCAAGCTCCTTTCCATAGATCTTTAAAAACTTCAGATGCAATGACGAGTCCAGCGGCTGAAGGAACAAAAGATATGCTTCCCGGAGTTTTTTTTCGCTGATAGTTTGGATCCGTCGAAATTCGCTCGACCTCTAATGGTTTTTCCGTCGAGTATACCACTTTAATGTCTTTGATTTTTCGCCTACGCAGTTCTTTTCTCATAATTCTCGCGAGCGGACAAGTGTTTGTTTCATGAATATCCGCAACAAGAAATTTGGTGGGATCAATTTTATTTCCAGCCCCCATACTACTTATAATCGGTATATTCAATTTTTTTGCCTGCTCGATCAATAAGAGTTTTGCTGATATCGTATCAATAGCGTCAATGATGTAATCATATTCTTCCTTTACTAACTCCGATACATTTTCTTTCGAAAGGTGGTTTGTTAAACTGTGGACTATCAGATCAGGATTGATATCCAGTAACCGTTCATGCATAACCAAAACCTTTTCCCGGCCAATCGTTTTATGGTTGGCTTGAATCTGACGGTTAATATTCGTAATGCAAACTACATCTGAGTCTAATATTGTAATTTCTTTAATTCCTGCTCTTACTAATGCTTCGGCAGCATAGGACCCCACGCCTCCTATACCAAAAATGGCAACATGTTTATTGGAAAAACTTTCTAAAGAATGGTTGCTGGCTAATAATTCGGTCCTTTCAAACTGATTTTTCATCTCTTCACCCTTTGATTATAAAATAAGCATTCCTTTTATGCAAGGAAATATGCATAAAGAAACCCGCTGTGCCGTCTATATCGAGTGTTTTGAAACCTGCGCTCGCAGGTGGGTACCCTGCTACCCGCTTTGCAAGTCCAGAAACTGGCATGTGCTCTACGGGTAAACTCCGGGTTCCCAATGTAATAGTGTTGGCTCAAAACATATTCGATTTGACGCACACAGCAGGCTTTGTAGTATCTTTTGCTATATCTAATGATACCATAAATCTTAGATAGATTCAATCCTTATACTTATGAAGTCATCTCCAATTAGGAATATTTTTCCGGTGAATTCAACTTTATGTGAAGTTCCGATAGTTGTTCTTG
>JBEPWR010000125.1:0-5058 GCA_041642335.1 Eubacteriales bacterium | reverse complement strand
TTTACGGCAGGGGCGTTTTGATGTGACCTACCACCTGGAGAACACCACCGGGGAGGAGCGAAACATCGAGCTGTTGTTTATTGCCCAAAAATTCCCTGAGTTTATTGGTAATGCAGAATTTACCGTTCAAGCATCGGATGTTGAGATCAGTGAATTTACCGAGGTTAGGGGGGAAGATCTTCCGACCAATTGGCAGGCGGATTTCGAAGCCTTTAATATCGATCCCGTGGGGGAGCGGCAGCTCTCTTATTCCTATGAGGATTATGGAAGAGCCGGACGGGACCAGCAGATCGGATACCGATTTGAGGTTTTTCTTCCGGAATCGGGAATTACCGAACTTGAAATCAGCTATAATACTTACGGCGGATATTATGATTACCGGGAAGTGATCAACCCCATCAATACGCAGATTTACTACTTAAGCCCCGCCGGTTTCTGGGATGGGGAGGTGCAGGTGAACTATGCAGTAGTGCTGCCCGGGGGTGATTTTGAAATTTATTCAAACCTCCCGCTTCAAAAAGCGGCAAAGGCTGCATACCATGGGAGCGTGTATGAACTTCCGGAGTCCGAGTGGATGATTAATTATGTATCGACTTCAGGGCTGTATTTTCAAACCAACAACCCCCTGATCCATAATGGAATCGCGACGGTGCTGATTCTACTGATCATCACTGCGGGATTCTTTCTCCGAAAAAGGAATAGGAATATCGGAAGCCTGTTTATGCTTCTGATAATTCCGGCGCTTCTGTTGTATCATATTCCCTATGGAACCCGGTACTTGATCATTTATCTATGGCCGGTAATCCTGATTGTGGTATTTTACGCGGCGGTTTTATACTACCGCAGGCGCTATACAAATCGGCGGTATCGGTAAAAAATCTGTTGAAATACAGAGGAGATGAACCTCATGAAAACCCTATGGATTTTAGAAAATCAGTTAAATAAAGAGTTGGAAGGATTTCAAAAAATCGATCCGAAGGAAGACGTGATCTTACTGATCGAATCCGAAGAGCGGAGCCAAGGGAGAAAGGTCCATAAACAAAAGCTGGTGCTGATTATTTCCGCGATGAGACATTTTGCCGAGGAACTGCAAAAGTCGGGATATACGGTGGATTACCGTAAAGCAGGGAGTTATACCGAAGGAATGAAGGAGCATTTCAAGGATTATGATTCCACTACCTGTCTGGTCCATGAGCCGACGGATTACTTCATCCATAATCTGTTTGATCAAAAGATCAGGTTTGAGATTCTCAGTGAAAAGCCCTTGTTTATTGTGGAAAAAAAACAATGGGAGAAATACCTGCCCAAGGAAAGGCCCTGGAAACAGGAGAAGGTCTATAAGAGGCTTCGAAAGGAGCAGAACATCTTAATGGATGAGGAACGGCCGATCGGTGGAAAGTGGAGTTATGATACGGAGAACCGGAAGCCTCCGAAAGAAGGCCTGGGTTTTGAAGAACCGCTGAAATTTCCGCCCGACGAAATCACCAGGGCGGTCATAGAGAAAGTCAAACAGGAATATCCGGAGCATTTTGGGGAAGTAGAGGATTTTTCCTGGCCGGTTACAAGAGAAAACGGGCTGAGAACCCTGGATCACTTTATTGATCAAAGGCTGAAAACCTTCGGGGATTATCAGGATGCAATGATGACGGAAGATCCGTGGATGTCCCATTCCCTCTTATCGGGCGTAATTAATACGGGGCTCATTACACCCCGGGAGGTTATTGAAAAAGCAGAGACGGCCTATCATGAGGGAAAAGCGCCCCTGTCCTCGGTGGAAGGTTTTATTCGGCAGATTTTAGGCTGGCGGGAGTATATCCGCGGGGTGTACCTTCAAAGCATGCCGGAATATGAAAAACAAAATTATTTTGACCATCAGAATCCTCTGCCGGCATACTACTGGACGGGAAAAACGGATATGCACTGTGTATCCACTGCAGTAAAGGAAGTTATAGGTCATGGTTACAATCATCATATACAGCGGCTGATGGTTTTGGGGAATTGGGCAAACCTTCTTCGGGTGAAGCCTCAGGAAGTCTCAAGCTGGTTTCTGGAAGCCTATGTGGATGCCTATGACTGGGTGGTGCTTCCCAATGTCCTGGGAATGGCCCTTTATGCCGACGGCGGATTGATGAGTACCAAACCCTATGTGTCTTCCGGGAAATATATTCAGCGAATGAGCAATTACTGCGAGGGCTGTAGTTATAATATTAATGATAAAACCGGGGATCAAGCCTGTCCCTTCCACGCCTTGTACTGGACCTTTCTGGAAGACCATCGGAATCTTTTGAAGAATAATCCCAGAATGCGGCTGATGTATGCCAATTGGGACCGGCAAAAGAGCGCTCAGAAAGAAGCGATTTTGAAAAAAGGCCATAAACTGCTGGAGTAAACCAAAGGGGACGGAGGTATTCGGTTCCCATGAAAAAACCGCTTAAAAGCTTGGTAATAAGCCTTTAAGCGGTATAAAAATTATTTGTCATTATCAAATTCGTCGACCTTCTTTTCCGCCTGCTCTTTGGTAAATCCATATTTTTCCTTCAACTTACCGACCAGACGGTCCCGGTCACCATCAATCTGTTTTAAGTCATCATCGGAAAGCTTTCCCCAGGTTTTTTTTATATTTCCTCTGATCTGGTCCCATCGACCTTCCCATTTCTTATTCATTCGTGTCACCTCCTTTTTAAAGTCTATCGCTTTGTTAATCGGTTTGTTAATTTGCAAGCTTTTATTAACAAGGTATTAAAAAGCATGTCTATATAGTAATATACCCGAATTTCCGATGTATCAAACACACCTCATGATATACAACTGTTCATTATAATTCGGATCCGCTGAATTCCGGAAAAAAACCGAAAGGTAAAATTCTCTGGTAGATTTTCAGGAAATAAGGTATATAAGAAATAGAAGATCATTAGAGGAGGATTTCCATGGATGAATTTCGAAACGTCGTCGCAGAAAACCCGATTATTGTGCAGCTGATCGTTGTTGTGGTGGGCGCAATCATTATTTTTGCCGTCAGAAACCTGATCCGCTCCCGTCTGGGAAGATATATTAAAGAACCGAATAATTCCTACCGGAGCAAAAAAGCGGTAAGCGCCCTGGGCTATTTTCTGATCGCTCTGCTGGTCTCCATCATTTTTTGGGAGCGTCTCGGGGCCGTCACCGTATTTTTCGGAATTGCCGGTGCCGGGATAGCCTTTGCACTGCAGGAGGTAATTGTCAGTATCGCGGGGTGGACCGCCATTTTATTTACGGATATTTATAAATCCGGAGACCGGGTAATGCTCGGCGGGATTAAAGGCGACGTAATCGACGTCGGTGTGCTGCGAACCACCATTATGGAAATCGGCGGATGGGTGGAGGGAGATTTATACAACGGAAGAATTGTACGAATCGCCAACAGTTTCGTCTTTAAAGAGCCCGTCTATAATTATTCGGCGGATTTTCCCTTTCTCTGGGATGAGATTAAAATTCCGATCAAGTACGGCAGTGATTATGATCTTGCCAGAAAAATTTTGTATGATGCGGCCCGTGAAGTGGTGGGAGATTATTCGAGTGAAGCGGAACGACACTGGGACATCATGGTTCGAAAGTTTTTAATTGAAAACGCATCCACCCATCCCATGGTAAACATCATTGCGAATGATAACTGGGTGGAGTTTACCCTCAGATTTGTGGTGGATTATAAAAAACGGGTAGGCATCAAAGATCAACTCTTTACCAGGATCCTCAGAAAGGTGGAAAACACCTCCGGACAGGTGGAATTCGCTTCCGCAACCTTTGAGCTGGTCAATGCACCGCCGATTGAGATAAAAACCAAAAAATAAGAAAAATCTCCCGGGATGCGGGAGATTTTTTATATGCTGTATTTATGCCGTATATATGCCGCATCAATGGTCAGGGGATGATCCTTCCCGGTTAAGCGGTTTTTATCATCCGGCCCCGGCCATAGGGAATACATAGGGGGGTTCCGAATAAGGGATCCGTAGTCACCTGACACTTCATATCAAAGACCTGCTGCACCAGTTCACTTTGAATGACGTCCTCGGGTTTTCCCTGAGCAAAAATGGTACCGCCCTTAATCGCTATAAGATTATGGGCGTATCGACAGGCAAGATTCAAATCATGCAGGACCATAATAATGGTTCGCTGTTCCGTTTCGTTCAGTTCAAACAGCAGATCCAAAATCTCGATTTGATGGGTCATATCCAGATAGGTCGTGGGTTCATCAAGTAGAATGATATCCGTATTCTGGGCAAGGGTCATCGCAATCCAGGCCCGCTGTCGCTGTCCACCGGACAGCTCGTCGATGGACCGGTCCTTCAGATCCGTCATTTTGGTTACAAATAAGGCATTTTCCACCTTTTCCTCGTCTTCCTTCGACCACTGTTTCAGCCAGGACTGATGGGGATAGCGGCCCTGCTTGACCAACTGATATACCGTCAGACCCTCCGGCGCAATGGGAGACTGGGGTAGGATGGCAAGCTTTTTAGCAATTTCCTTGGAAGCCAGCGTCGCAACCTCCTGTCCGTTCAGCATGACCGCTCCGGTTTTGGGCTTTAACAGTCGGGCAATGGAACGCAGTAAGGTGGACTTTCCACATCCGTTCCCGCCGATAAATACCGTAATTTCTCCTTTGGGGATTTCCACATCCAGGTCCTTGATCACCAGGGTATCATTGTATCCGAGGGACAGGGACTCTGCTGAAATTGAATTGCTCATAAAAACACTCCTCATATGAATTAATTATAATATTCGGGTAAAAAGTTCTTGCATTGAGAATCATTTTCTTTTATACTGGTACAAGATAATGATTATTACTATCATTATACAACAAAACTCAAGGAGGAACAATGACTAATGAAGAAATTGATGCTGTTTTTATCAATCCTAGTATTAAGTTTTACGCTGATGGCCTGCGCACAGGACGCAGAGGAGCCGGAGGAAGAAGCACCGGCTGAAAACGAAGAAAACCAGGAGAAGGAAGATAATGAGAATGAAAACAATGATGAAGGTTCTGCAGAATCCGAGGCCATTACGGTTTCCGGAGTTCTGGGA
>JBEPWR010000124.1:0-5077 GCA_041642335.1 Eubacteriales bacterium | reverse complement strand
ATAAAAGTTTTGTTCTGAAGCTCAACATGAAACATGGCTTGTTAAACATCTGTTAAGACGTTTATCCGTATTTCATTACTGACTTCGAAATTTAAGCTGATATTATCAGCATTCTTAGTTGTTAAAAACTAAGGAATTTTCGAGGCTTGTCTATACTGTTTTAAATTGTCGAAGAACTGTTTTTCGCCACTTCCAGGAAAGGTTTATCTCCCTTTAGCGACTTTTATAATATATCATATATATTATTGGGTGTCAACCGTTTTTTTAATCTTTGGGACTTTCTCTTTTGGTCTTATCTCAATGGGTCCAGCCCTTTCGATCAACCGATATGACAACCAATCGCCAACTTTTCAGCGACAAGATTTATCTTACCATCTTCTCTGCTGTCCGTCAAGACTTTTTTTCGTCTTTCCGGATTTTCGCCGAGCCCGGTGGGCTTCGGTTTTTAGCGACTCAACTAATATACCATCTTAGCTTTTTTGTGTCAATACTTTTTTATTCTTATATCTGAATTTGAACCAAACCGGTTTTACGCTCGCTAAGGATATTCCTATGACAATTATGATTCCCCCGACAATTTGCAGAGGATAAAGGGTTTCTTTTAACACGATATAAGCCGCCAGCACACCGACAAAAGGCATAAGGTTGATATACACATTTGTTATCGTAGCTCCCAACTCTTTTAATGCGGAAAGATACATAAAGGTACAAAGAGCAGAGCAAAACAAGGTTAAATACAAAATGTTTCCCCAGGAAACCATAGAAATCGGACCCCAACCTCTAAATTCCATTAAGGCCACCGGCAGCAAAAACAAACTGCCGAAAATGCTTTGATACGTAGAGTTGAACAATATGGAGTACTTCGACTCCAATGTCTTGTTTGCCAATGAGAATACCACCCAGCTCAGTGCCGCTCCGATAAGAAGGAGGCTCCCGAGCATTTCCCGGTATCCTCCACTGATATTAAAGGAGTTTCCAATTACAAGACCGACACCGACTAGGGTAACAACCGCTCCGATGGTTTCCGCTCTTTTAATCGCTCTTTTTAAGAATACTCTTTCGCCGAGCATGGTAAATATCGGAATCGATGCCAATAGTATGGTGGCATTTGCAGCACTGATTAGACTAATTCCATAGGTCTCTAGAATAAAATACAGAGAGATTCCAGCTACTCCGCAAAACACCATTCTTTTTCGATCCTTTTTTTCCAACCGCATTCCTGGATTCACCTTTCGATTGATACTCCACAGCAAGACGGACGCCAAACTAAACCGGAGGAATGCTAGGGTAGCCGGCGGCACTTCCCCTAGTACAATTTTCGTGTTTGTTGCGGAGATGCCCCAGAAAAAAACCGTTAACAGGATTAAGATATTTGCTTTAATTTTCTTTTGTTCCAATAGAATCCCTCTTTTCTTCTTATCATCATCTTACTATACATTATATCCCTTAGGGTTTTCGGTGTAAATTCTTTTAATGCCCATTTAATTACTTGGACCCGGACCTTTTTGATTTTTGAAATTTATTGTATACTAAGGGTATTCCTAAATAATAAAAAAACTAAAGTCATCTTTAATACAATTTGAAAGGACGTGTCATTTTGAAAGTACTAGCTATTCTGGGTAGTCCTATCCGCAAGCGCAATAGTGAAACCCTCGTAAAAAAAGTAATTGAGAGTCTGGAAAATCATATTTCCAAAGATGAGCTTGTGGATATCGATCTTGTTTCCGTACAAACCCTGAAGATCAGTCCCTGTGTCGCCTGTGATCGTTGTACACGAATCAAGGGATGTGTTTTTCAGGACGATATGGTTCATTTATACAAAGCTTTTAATGATTCCGATATTATTCTCTTTTCCTCTCCACTATACTTTAACTCTGTCAGCGCCCAGGCCAAGGCGATTATTGATCGCTGCCAGGCGATATTTTCCAGCAAATACGCTCTTAAGGACCCCATGATCGACCGGGACCGAAAACGATTAGGATTGTTCCTCTCCACCGCAGGAGTGAATATGGATGATGATCCGGAGCTGTTCAAGGGGACTTTGCCGGTTATGGATCTGTTTTTTCGAGCGATCAATACCGAGTATGTAGGGAATCTATTTGTCGGCAATGTGGATCGTGTCACAGTTTCCGAAAACCCTGAGGCTTTAGCTTCCGCGGAAGAATGGGGCCGCACCTTGGCAGCCAAATATGAGCACTCTGAGGATTCTCAAAAATAACACCAAAAACTAGACAAAAACGAAACAAGGAAGGGTTCTAAGATCAACAGAACCCTTCCTTGTATTTTCCCTTTTGTTTTTCTTATTATAACCCGACAGAGGGTCTATTAAAGATGCTCGTCACCTTCATCCCAATCAATTGGGCATAGACCGCCGGATTTTAGTGCTTTTAGTACGCGTAGGGTTTCATCCACACTACGTCCGATATTTAGATCATGAACTACCGAATACCGTAGAATTCCTTCGGGGTCAATAATAAACAGTCCTCTTAATGCAATTCCCTCTTCTTCTACCAATACGCCGTAATCCCTCGCCACAATCTGGGTCATATCCGAAGCTAGTGGGAAATTAAGAGATCCAAGACCGCCATTCTCTTCCGCCTGATTGATCCAAGCTTTATGGGAGTGCTCGCTATCGGTGCTTGCACCCAGGATCTCTGCGCCTTCTTTTCGAAAGTCTTCTATATGTTTGTTAAAGCCTCTAATTTCTGTGGGACATACAAATGTGAAATCCAGGGGATAGAAAAATAAAACCAGCCATTTTCCTTTATAATCTCCTAATGTGACTTCTCCAAAGTTTTCTCCGGCTCCATCCACGGTTTTCATGGTAAAATCCGGTGCATTCTTTCCAATCATTCTTTCTGGCATAATTGATTCCCTCCTGTTGTTTTTATATTTTGTACTTGCATACTATTATATACCATCGTCGATCTTTTTTAAACAGTAAATTTTATTATTTGATAATAATTTTCATTATTCCCTTAGGATCCCTTTTTAACAAAAATAAATTTAAAGTATAGAAAAATTGGGTACATATAAGTTGACCGATATCCTGTCACAAAAACCGGAAAGGAAGATCTAATGGAAAAAGTGAAGATTTATTCAAAAAGCTACTGCCCTTTTTGCCAACGCGCAATTGAATTATTTAAGGAAAAAGATGTTGATTTCAAAATTATTGATATTACCGAAGATGAAGAACGCATGTCCCTACTATCTGCTGAGACGAGCTGCGATACCGTACCTCAAATCTTTATTAATGAGAAATTCATCGGTGGCTGTGATGAGTTGATGGAATTGGAGCGGGAGGGAAAACTCGACAAATTATTAGAAGACTAGAGTCCTTTATGATATATTTATTATAAGATTATTTTAATATTATATTAATTCAATTATTATAACTAATAGGAGGGATTCCATGAGTGAAAAGAATTTAACAGAATGTCTTGAAACCATCAAAGACATTCGAAGTGTTCGGAACTATCTTGATGTACCGGTTGAAGATGATGTATTAAAAAGCATTGTGGATTGTGCAAGAATGGCACCTACCGCAAGAAATATTCAACCCTGGGAATTTATTGTAGTCACGAATCGCAATCTTTTAAAAAAGATTTCCAAAATCATCCCTCAGGGAGACTTCATTCAACATGCCGCCGCAGGGATCATTGTTTTTTGTCATAAAAACACCGAGTACTTTCTGGAAGATGGTTCCGCTGCTACACAAAACATATTGCTTTCCGCACGTTTCCATGGCTTGAAATCCTGTTGGATTGCCGGTTATCAAGGACCTTACTATGAAAATGATGAGATCCCCATGTGCGAAGGCGTTCCCTGTACGCCGATTCCGGATCTCTATACCATGCAAAACAGCTTAAAAAAAGAGTTTAACGTACCGGAAGATTTTGAACTGATCTCTGTCGTTTCCTTAGGGTACAGCAATGACAATCCTCCTGCCGATAAACGAACCTTAGAGGATGTCCTACACTGGAATTCCTTTAGGGATTAATAAACACGGACTATACAAAAGCCCCCAAAACCTTGTTTTGGGGGCTTTTTACTTACAGGGACTTCTCCCTAGGCATTCTCCGCTTTTTCTTTGAGCTTTTGCAAGGTGCCAATCAGCTGTTCTTCAGCATCGGACAGGTTTTTCGGGTAGTCCAGATCATAGCCCTGGGCTTTTAGTTTTAAAAACAGCTCAATGAGGATCGGCACTTCCAGATCCGCCTTAATAATTGCTTCGTAATTGCTAAAAACCTGCTTGTAATCTCCTTTGGCCACCACATGTCCCTGATCGATTACATAAATGACATCCGCAATCTCCGGCACCAGGTTAATATCATGGGTGGTGATAATCATGGTCGTATTGTATTTGTCATTGATCTCATTCAGATGTCTTACCATTTCCGTTTTTGATTTCGGATCGAGGGATTCGAAGGGCTCATCCAAGATTAAAATTTCCGGATTCATTACCATGGCTCCAGCCAAGGCCACTTTCTTTTTTTGTCCTCCGCTGAGATAGTGGGGGATTTTACTTAATAAGGCCTCGATATCAAAATCTTTGGCGATCTCCTTGACCATCCGGTCAACCGTCTCTTTGTCTACTCCGTCATTTCTGAGCGTAAAACCAATATCATCATAAACTCTGGGTCCAATGATCTGCTCATCCACATTTTGAAAAACAACCCCAAGTTTCTTTCGAAGTTTACTGAAGTCCTTCTTCGGGGACATCCCTAAAACTTCCACGGACCCTTCCAGGGGTGTCAGGAACCCGAGAATATGATTTAACAAGGTGGTTTTACCTGCTCCGTTCGATGCCAATATCACCACTTTTTCCCCTTCATTTACCACAAAATCCAGCCCACAAAGATCGACTTCCGTATGATCCGGATAAACGTGTTTTAAACAGTTGACATGAACTACCTTTCTCATCATATATTCACTCCTATCATTGCCCCCAGGGCTACAAATACAATCACATAATCTTCTATCCCCAGAGGCCACAGGGCAACGTCAGACTTAATACCGCCTTTATAACCCCGTAAGGCATATACTTTATACATTCGCTCACTCATATCAAAGGACG
>JBEPWR010000123.1:0-5128 GCA_041642335.1 Eubacteriales bacterium | reverse complement strand
ATAGAAGCTATGATATCGGAATGAATAATGTTCTTCGGGACCAATTCCCGTCTCCGATCTTTTAGAGCTCCTTTGATTTCTTCTTCAGTTTCACTTGTGTCAAGAATTTCTTTTAACACCGGGTAAAATACTCTTTCCCGAATTTTATATTCCGAGAGATCAAAATCCAGATAGGTTTTCGGATCTACAAACCCGTTTCCAAGAACCGTTACGATCCGATCTTCTCTGCCGTAAATCTTTGCTTCTTTAATTCCTAAGTTTTCAATCTCCAACGCTTTTTCCTTGGAAATTTTACTGCCTTCTTCTATCAGAATTTCTCCGGTTGATTCATCAACAATATCCGCTGCCGCGATTTGATTCGTAATTCTTCGGGCAATGGAGAGTTTTTTATTAAATTTATATCTTCCGACTTTTGCTAAGTCGTATCGCTTCGGGTCATAGAACAAGGAATTCAGAAGGGTTCTGGCACTCTCAATGTTTGGTGGTTCTCCCGGTCTAAGTTTTTTGTAGATTTCCAGTAAGGCTTCTTCTTCATTTGTGGTATTATCCTTATCTAAGGTGTTCAGCAGGTTTTCGTCTTCACCGATCAGGTCTTTAATCTGACTGTCACTGCCATAACCTAATGCTCTGAGCAGTACGGTTACCGGCTGTTTTCGATTCCGGTCAATACGAACACTGATTACTCCATTAGAATCTGTCTCGTATTCAAGCCATGCCCCTCGATTTGGTATTACGGTAGAAGAAAACAACTCCCTACCCGTAGTATCCCGTTCCATATTATAGTATACGCCTGGTGAACGAACCAATTGTGTAACAATTACTCTTTCCGCTCCATTGATTACAAAAGTTCCGGTCTCTGTCATCAGTGGGAAATCTCCCATAAACACCTCTTGCTCTTTTACTTCTCCGGTCTCTTTGTTAATCAAACGGACTTTCACTTTCAGCGGACACGCATAGTTCACATCTCTTTCTTTTGACTCTGCGACATCATATTTCGGATCTTCATCCAGGGAATAGCCAATGAATTCCAGGATAAGATTCCCCGTATAGTCTTCAATCGGGGAGATATCATTAAAAACTTCTTCCAGACCTTCTTTTAAAAACCATTCATAAGATGATTTTTGCAACTCAATTAAATTCGGTACGTCGAAAACCTCATTAATCTGCGAGTAGGTCATTCTTTTACTTCTTCCAAGTTGAATAGGACGTGGCATTATATCACTCCTTGCTTAAAAATATATTACAATTTCTTGTCAATCTTTCTTGTCAAAAAAATTATTTCGCACACTTCAATGCAATATATAATTTTATCACAGTGCTCACAAGAGTGTCAATAATTATTTTAGAAATAAAAAAATCGAGCAAGAGTTATTATTATGCATCTCTTGCCCGATTAGTTTTGCAGTTAGTAGTGTGTTGCCAGCAGTTTAAATGATAACTACTTAAGTTCTACAGTTGCTCCAACTTCTTCTAATTTAGATTTCATTTCTTCTGCAGCGTCTTTTTCTATGCCTTCTTTAATTGCCTTAGGAGCTTCGTCTACTAAAGCTTTAGCTTCTTTAAGACCAAGACCGGTAATTTCTCTTACCACTTTGATTACTTTGATCTTTCCTGATCCAGCGCTTTCAAGTACTACGTCGAATTCCGTTTGCTCTTCTTCTGCTGCTCCAGCAGCACCTGCAGCAGCTACGGGAGCCGCAGCGGAAACGCCGAACTTCTCTTCAGCAGCTTCTACTAATTCGTTTAATTCCAATACTTTCATGTTTTCAATTGCTTCTAAAATTTCTTGATGTGTCATTTATCAAGCACCTCCGATTATTTTTTTATTTACGCTTCTTCTTCCTGCTTCTTGTCTGCAATCGCTTTAAGAACATAGGCGAAATTTGAAACCGGCGCTTTTAAGCTTCCGAGTAGTTTCGCAATCAGTTCTTCTCTTGATGGGATGGATGCAACTTTATCTAATTGCGCACCTTTGTACATCTCACCTTCTAAAACGCCTACTTTTAATTCCAACTTGTCATGATCTTTCGCAAAGTTCTTTGCGATTTTGGCCGGAGCAATAGGATCGTCGTATCCGAATGCTATGGCATTTGGTCCGTTCAGATCTTCTATAATCTCTTCGTTTCCGGTTTCT
Source organism: Eubacteriales bacterium (assembly GCA_041642335.1). Classification (GTDB taxonomy): domain Bacteria; phylum Bacillota; class Clostridia; order Peptostreptococcales; family T1SED10-28; genus Isachenkonia. The sequence continues at coordinate 2,994 of JBEPWR010000123.1, read as the reverse complement.
TTCGCCGCACGTCGAATTAATGTGTTTCTGTAAACGCTGTAATCCACACCGGCTTCCCGAAACTGCTTTCTAAGCTCTGTCGCTTCCGCAACATCCAGTCCTCTATAATCAACCACAAGCATTGATGTAGACCGATTAAATTTATCCTTGATTTCTTCAACAATTACTTTCTTCTTTTCAATCGCTTTTGACACAGAAGGCCACCTCCTTATTTAAAGTCTATCTAAAGCTCCTATTTTGCCTTGAAATTGAAAAAGACCTTTTCAGATCCGGAGGACATAAAAAGGTCTTTGAGTTCGTATATTCAAAGCCTAAGTAGGAAATTAAGCTTTCGCACCTACTGTCTCCGGCAAAATATTCACATTTACTATAGATTAGTTTATCAGCAAACCTTTAGACTGTCAAGAATTATTATTCTTCCGCTTCTAATTTCGCTGTGCTAACCTTAATTCCTGGTCCCATAGTGCTGGTTACCGTTACATTTCTAAGGTATTGTCCCTTAGCTGCCGCCGGTCTCGCTTTAACAATAGCATCCATGAGCGCTTTATAGTTCTCATAAATTTCTTGTTCACCAAAGGAAACCTTACCAATTGGAACGTGGATGATATTGCTTTTATCCAAACGATATTCCACTTTACCGGCTTTGATTTCTTTAACCGCATTTTCCAGGTCAAAGGTTACGGTTCCGGATTTTGGATTCGGCATTAATCCTTTTGGTCCAAGCACTCGTCCGAGCTTACCAACAACGCCCATCATATCCGGGGTTGCCACAACTACATCAAAATCGAACCAGTTTTCTTTTTGGATTTTTTCTGCTAATTCCGCTTCTCCAACATAATCAGCACCCGCATTTTTAGCTTCTTCCGCTTTTTCACCTTTGGCAAAGACCAAAACTTTTACTTCTTTACCGGTTCCATGGGGAAGTACAATTGCGCCACGTACTTGTTGGTCCGCATGTCTGGAGTCTACCCCTAATTTAATATGGGCTTCCACCGTCTCATCAAACTTTGCTTTTGCGGTTTCTTTCACTAGTGATACCGCTTTCTTTGGGCTGTAATGCTTTTCTCGATCTACGAGTTTAATAGAATCTTGATATTTCTTTCCTCTTTTAGCCATGTTATTTCCCTCCTTGTGGTTAATCGGCTTTTGCCTCCCACTCATTCTCTAAAACACTAACGTCATTAACCTTCTACTTCAACACCCATGCTTCTCGCAGTACCTTCTACCATGCTCATTGCAGTTTCAACGGTAGCGGCGTTAAGGTCTGGTTGCTTTTGTTCCGCGATTTCTCGGATTTGTGCTTTTGTGATCTTGCCAACTTTTGTTTTGTTTGGTTCACCTGAACCGGACTTCAGTCCAATCGCTTTCTTAATTAAAACCGCCGCTGGGGGAGTTTTAGTAATGAAAGAGAAGGATCGATCCTGGTATACCGTGATAATTACAGGAATTACAAGACCTGCCTGATCTGCAGTTTTTGCATTGAACTCCTTACAAAACCCCATAATGTTAATACCATGCTGTCCTAATGCGGGACCTACCGGTGGAGCCGGAGTAGCCTTTGCTGCTTCTATTTGTAATTTGATTTGACCGATTACTTTTTTCGCCATGATTACACCTCCTTTAAATATGGTTCTTAGATATCTGTTACTTGATCAAAACTTAGCTCTACTGGAGTTTCTCTACCAAACATAGAAATAAGCACCTTAAAAGTCCCCTTATCTATATTGATCTCTTCAATAGACCCAATAAAGTCTTGAAAAGGACCAGACGTTACTTTAACAGAATCTCCCTTCTTAAACGGAGCCTCTATTACAACATGTTCAATTCCCATGGCTCGTACTTCATGGTCGGTAAGGGGTATCGGTTTTGAGCTCGGTCCAACAAACCCTGTTACTCCACGGGTATTTCGAACCAAATACCAAGATTCGTCGGTTACAATCATTTTTACAATTACATAACCAGGGTAAAGTTTGGATTGCTTGACCTTTTTCTTACCATTTTTAATTTCCACTTTTTCTTCCATCGGAACCTTTACTTCCAGTATTACGTCTTCCATACCTCGGTTTTCCACGAGTTTTTCAATATTGGCCTGAACTTTTTTTTCATGGCCTGAAAATGTATGGACCACATACCATCTTGCTTCTTCTTGGGACATATATATGGAGGATCTATTTACAACAATAGCCCTCTCTCGCCTCCTTTATTATTGAGTAACATTAAATAATTAGGCTTAATCCTAAACCGAATACTGAATCTAAAATCCAAAGAGCAACAGTAGCTAAGGCACAAACAATAATAACAACCGTTGTTTGAGTTTTTAACTCCTGCTTATTAGGCCAGTTTACCTTTTTCAGTTCCGCTTTGGCGCTTTTTAAAAACTTCCCAAGACTTGCTCGTTTACTACTGGTACTTGCTTGCTGAGCACTCATGACTTGTCACATCCTTTTTTAAACAAATTCAATCCTTGACTTATTTTGTTTCCTTGTGAACAGTATGATGCTTATCGAATTTACAGTATTTTTTCAACTCTATTCGATCAGGGTCATTTTTTTTGTTTTTTGTAGTTATATAATTTCTTCTTTTACACTCTTCACATGCTAAGGTTACTTTTACTCGCACCTCTTACACCTCCTAGCTAAAAACATTGGCACCGACAAATGCTTAATGTATATCTAATGGGCAAACCGATCTCATTAAAGCTCACCTAATAAAATCTACCATATTTCTATTTCCCTGTCAACAAAAAATGTTTTCGTAAACTATGGGGACTAGGTTTTCCTAGTCCCCACATGGCTATTAGTTAGATTGTTGGTATTACTTTTTCAGTAATATTACTCAAGAATCTGAGCTACAACTCCCGCTCCTACGGTTCTTCCACCTTCTCGGATTGCAAATCGCAGTCCTTCTTCCATCGCGATTGGGCTGATTAGCTCAATTTCCATGGTTACGTTATCTCCAGGCATTACCATTTCTGTTCCTTCTCCTAAGCTGATG
>JBEPWR010000122.1:0-5158 GCA_041642335.1 Eubacteriales bacterium | reverse complement strand
CCGTACTTTATGACCGGGTTCGATCTCCTTTAACTCGGGGAGCTGCTCTTTACAATATTCCATAACTTCCGGACAGCGGGTGGAAAAGCGACAGCCTTTCGGAAAGTCCGTAGGATGTGGAACGTAGCCTTCTATGGTATCAAGGTATTCCAGTTTATCATCGATTCTCGGAATGCACTTCATCAGTCCCCGGGTATAGGGATTTTTCGGATTTTTAAACAAGCGCTGATTGCTTGCCTCTTCCATGATTTTTCCGCAGTACATCACACACACCCGGTCCGCCATTTCCGCCACCACCCCCAAATCATGGGTAATCAGCATCAAGGACATCCCATTTTCCGCTTGCAGTTTTCGTAAGAGGTCCAAAATCTCTGCTTGGATTGTCACATCCAGGGCCGTTGTAGGCTCATCAGCGATTAGCAGTTGGGGATTGCAGATAAGGGCCATGGCAATCATAATTCTTTGCCGCATTCCGCCGCTGAATTGTCCCGGGAATTCATCATAGCGCTTTTCTCCATCGGAAATCCCCACTCTTTTCATCATTTCGATCGCCTTTCTTTTAGCTTCCCCCTTCGACGCCTTCTGATGAATCCGCATGACTTCCGCCACCTGGTCTCCCACTTTTATCATTGGATGCAGGGAAGTCAGCGGGTCCTGATAGATCATGCTGATTTCATTCCCGCGCAAAAACCGCATCTGTTTATCGCTTTTCTTTAGAAGATCCTCTTCAAAAATATCCTTTCGATTAAAAAGGATCTCTCCCGACAGGATTTCTCCCGGTTCATCCACCAGGCCCATAATAGAAAGAGATGTAACACTTTTCCCACTACCGGACTCTCCGATTAAGGCGAGAACCTCTCCCTGATTTATATCAAAATCCACACCGTCCACTGCGGGAACTTCTTCCTTGTCAATAAAAAAATAGGTTTTTAAGTTTTTCACCTGGAGCAACTTCATAAAAAAACCTCCTAATTTCCTTTTAGCTTCGGCAATATCCGACTTTTTACGGCTTTTAATAGTAAAAAAACAACATAATAAAACAGGGCTAGGGTTACGGTGAACAAGGTGAAAATCACCCGGGCCTGATCAATACTAAACTGATCGGCGGTATAAATATAAATTAAATGATACCCCATCCCCTGATAGTAAAATAATCGCTCCACAATAATCAGACTGGCAAACATCATTCCCATCACCATTGGGAAGACCGACAGAATTTCAAAGGTGATATTTTTCATCATATGCTTTTGTAAAATCTGAAAAGAGGAACAACCCTTTCCCCGGGCGGTAACAATATAGGCCTTTGTCTGCAGACTCTCAATGGTGTTCGCGGTAATCCTGGAGATATAGGCTGCAGGCAGGACGCTAATGGAAATAATCGGATAAATGCTTTGATACCAATGGGCATCTCCCATAAAGTGGATCGGCCCCAAACCTAAAAAGGGTATCTCGTTATAATACAGATAGATTGCCCCTAACTGAATAAGACTGATGGTTAACACATCGGGAATGGATAGGGGAATATAGGACTGAAGCAATTTAAACGTTCCCGCGGTCCGTTTTTTCCGGCTGTCAAGAATCCCTTTGGGAATACCGACCAGCAGTGCTATTAAGGTTCCGAAAAACAGTACGACAAAGCTTAAGAGAAAAGCCTCTTTTAGCATATTCCAGGGAGTGGTGCTTTGAATGCTCATAGTAAAAATGGTTCCCGAGGTCACACTTTCAAAGTTTTGTATAATACTTTCCTGTATATTTTCCATAGACATATTCCAGTGATAGGTTCCATGCTGATACTCCACATCAAAATTCATAGGGAATCCCGTAAGAACAATCACAAGTATCAGTACGATGAAAAGAATGAGCAGGTGATAAAAAAACTTTTTCATTAGACTTACAGCAATTTCTCTATGCATAGGGCCCCCCTTTTAATTCTGTGATTCTTTTAAGTGTGGATTCATGGTTATCGTATCCACTATGGTTTGTCCTAAATTCTTCATATTATCAAAGTTGATGTCTCCGATATGATCCTCTTTGGTATTGATGTAAGGATAATAACTCCCGCCTAAGCCCATACTGAATATCGAATTCAAGTTCATGCGGTAAAGAGAGTTGCTCGTTTGTCGGTTGCTTGCATTAAACATGCGGTAATCGATATCCAGCTCCTGTAATCGCTGGCTTAGACTGCTTCGAATTAAATAACTGGTATGACTTCTTTTTTGTCCATGCATAACATTAATATCCAATCGTCCTACACTTTTATCGCCGGTATAGCCCACATCGATATAGGTATAGGGAAAGTCGGATTGTTGAAAAGTCCGTTGGTCCGCATTATATTGAAAACTTCCGCGGATTCTAAAGGGATATCTACTGTATTCCCCATCCCAAAAAATGAACAACACGGTCTTTTCCATGTGCTCTTCCATCATCGAAAGAACCCTGGCAATCTCCAAGTTTGTGGCAGCCGGTGTTGCCGTGATTGCAGGGGAAAATCCTTCCCGATTTCCGGTGTAGGCACCGTCATAAGGGGCACCGATAATAATCATTTCCCTTGCCCCCTCCTGCTCCCAATTCTCCCCGGGTAATAATGCCGTAATGTTTCTTCCGGGATAATCCGGCAATTTCGGAGGTTTCATAAATAAGGTCATTTCCATATCCGCTTCATTTACGGATTCTCTCAGACCTTTTAAAGGGATAATCAGCGTCCGGTTGTGACTGTAGGTATCAATCAGCTCCCGGTCATATAAATCCGTCTGCAATATTCCGAGGTTATAGGCTATGCCCCTGGGCTGACTGACCGTGGGAAACCCTTGTGGTACAGAATCCGCCCATAGGCTTTGTCCACGGATATATAAGTGACTGTGAACATCTCCCTGGTCTTCAATATCGATTAATGGAATATATCCCTGTTCTTCCGTGATCTCCACCGTGCTATGGTCCTCCTGGTAGGTAATGGTTTTGCCGTTATACTCCACCCAGCCCTCTTCATTCAGATCTTCTTCCTTCGGGCTAAGCATTTGTTTATCCAGCGCCGGTATGATAAAGTCCTCATTCAGATAAAAAGTTTGTGTTTCTTCCTTAGCAGAAACTTCAATATAGGCCTCCTCTACGATGACCCGCTCAAAAAAGCCCCCCGGAGATTCGTCCAGGGTATCAAACTCCCTTGCATATTCTCCTTCCCAGGGTTCAAGTCCATAGGATTGCAGGGTCTCGATAATATAATCCCCACTTTCCTTGCCTCCTTCAAATCCGATCAGCCGTCCCTGGTATTTTTCGTCACTCAACTCTTCGACATGGGCTTTTGCCTGTTCAACTTCAAAAGAATGGAGACTTTCTTCCGCCGGGTATAAAAAGTAGGAGATTATGATCATTAGGGCTAGGGTTTTTCCCAATACCGGTTTCCAGTACCGCTTTATATCCCGGATCTGCATCCAGTATATTTTCGGTGAGATCAGGAAGAATCCTTTTCGAATGAAGCTGACAACCTGGGAATTTCGTTTTTGAAACTCTATTCGAAGACCCTCTCCGGTTAAGTTAAAGGCGGTCACCCCTAAGAAAAAAGCCAGGGCAGGAAATAAGGTCAACCACATCCGGTCGTGGTATAGACGAATAACCACCGGTGCCCGCGCCAGCATACTTCCCCATTCCGGCTCAAAAGCCATTTCAAAATTTCCCTGAAAAGCCATACCTAAGGGCATTCGTCTTGGACCGATAAAAATCGTTAACACGCTTAGCTGTGCCAGCAGGAAAAGAACCATCCCGATTTCCATAAATAAAAAGCTCACTACATGGGGAATTAGATGGGGTAGAAGATTTTGCACCCCAATTTGTATCGGGTTTTTCCCTGCGGCCACTTCCCCTTCGATAAAATCCTCTTCCATAATTAAGGTCGTTTGGTCCTCAATCATCGATGCCAGCTTCGACCAGCCGATGACTGTTAGAATAACCGCAAAAGCCACTATGGAATGTTCCATCTCCAAGTTCCTGAAATAGCTGATATTCAAAATGACAAAGGCAATAAGCAGCTTTGGAATTGCAGTAAAAAAGGTATTGAACATATTAATGAACACCGATACGGATTTCACTCCCATACCGGCGATAATCCCCAGGGGCATGGCCACTAAAATACGTAAAAACACCGCCAAAAAAGCGACACTTAAGGTATTGTGGGTTCCGTAAATAATCCGGCTGTAAATATCTCTTCCGGCTTCATCGCTGCCCATAATGTTCTCTCTATTGGGTGGGAAAGGCCTTGTTGCAAAATCCTCAACCCATTCTCCATCCCTTCGGATTTCGATATACTTTGCAGACTCTTCCACGTTGGGATTTTTATCGGTCAACACCTCGGGAAAAAAGTACGCAAACATGATAAGCAGTACCAGAATACCCCCCACCAACAGAGGAAAGTTTATTCGTTTCAATCGGCTATACATATGCGTCCTCCTTGTAGGTATAAAGATGGCAGGCCACAAGATGGGTTCGATGCAATTTTAGTTCCGGTTCGATTTTTCTACATACCTCCATGGATTTTGGACACCGGGTATGAAAGGAACAGCCCGTCGGAATATTCAATGCACTGGGAATTTCATTTTTTAATTGAATCCGGCTGCGTTTCCCTTCCGGGTCCGGCACCGGTGATGCGGACATTAACGCGGTGGTATAGGGATGCTTGGGTCGCTGGAAAATTTCTTCCGCCTCGCCGATTTCCACAATTTTTCCCAGATACATCACCGCAACCTGATCACTCATATGTTTAATCACATTCAGCCCATGAGCGATAAATAAGTAGGTAAGGTCGTACTCCTTTTGCAAATCCTTTAACAGATTGATGATTTGGGACTGTACGGAGACATCCAGGGCCGAGACGGGCTCATCACAAACCATAAATTTCGGCTTTGTCGAAAGTGCCCGGGCAATACCGATCCTCTGTCTTTGTCCGCCGGAAAATTCATGGGGAAACTTTTTCCGTGCCTTTTTTGAAAGACCAACGATTTCCAGCAGTCTTTCCACTTCCTGTTTGTATTCCAGCGGCGGAACGATTTTATGAATATGTAGGGGTTGAATCAAAATATCCTCAATGGTCATTTTATAATCCAATGCCGAATAAGGATTTTGAAAAACCATTTGCACGTTTTTCCGCATTTTTCGAAACTCCCGATTG
>JBEPWR010000121.1:0-5166 GCA_041642335.1 Eubacteriales bacterium | reverse complement strand
GTGCGGCTACCGGTTGTAGGGACAACTTGTTATCAGGAGTTCCTTTTGGTCTTCCTAAGTGAGAAATCAAAAGAACTTTAGCCCCTTCACTTTTTAAATATTTTATGGTTTCCAAAGCTCCTTGAATTCGACGATCATCGGTAATATTCCCCTGATCGTCCATCGGAACATTAAAATCGCAACGCACCAGCACAGTTTTTCCCTTTACTTTCAGGTCTTTCAATGTTTTTTTATTCATAATATCCTCCTCCTGTCTTGATTTTATTGAATCTTATATTTTAGAAAATATATAATATACCGGATCTTCAGCTTTAGATGCACAAGCATTGAAGCCAATTTTTATTCTGCATTAAAAATCGAATAGAATTCAATCGCTAATACCGCCTTCTTTTTGAAGATGATAGGATTTTCAAATCATCCCGATATTTTGCAACGGTTCTTCGGGAAATTGTCATTCCTTTTTTTTGTAGAACCTTAGCAATTTTTTCATCACTCAAGGGTTTCTTGGGGTTTTCTTCCAAAATCAGTTCTTTAATATAATCCTTGATACTATTGGAAGACAATGCCTCACCCCCATTTATATTAATACCGCTTGAAAAAAAGAACTTTAATTCAAAAGTACCGGCAGGCGTTTGTACATACTTTCCATTGGTTGCCCGGCTGACTGTGGATTCGTGAACATCCAATTCATCAGCAATCTCTCTTAATGTTAACGGTTTTAAATGTTTTCTTCCAAGTTCAAAAAAATCCTTCTGTTTTTCAATGATATTCTCCACCACACGGTAAATTGTTTGTTTTCTTTGTTCAATGTTTTTTATTAACCACACAGCAGCATTCAATTTGTCATTCAAATACTTTTTCGTGTCTTTGCAGGTTAAGTTTTCACCGCTCAACACCATTTTTCGGTAATCTTCCCTAATATATAATCTTGGTACAGAAGAATCATTGTAAACTACCACATATTCATCCTGAATCTTTCGAACGATTACGTCCGGCACAATGTATTTGTTTTGATTGCTAATAAACTGCCTTCCCGGTTTAGGCTCTAAAGACCGAATAAAATCACAAATCCTTTGAACTTCTTTCACGGAAATTTCCAGTGCCTTAGCAATCTCCGGGTACTTATTGGAGCCCAGCATTTCCAAATAATGCTCCACCATGTCATAAATCTTTTGATCTTCAACATTTTTGTTTCGAAGTTGGATTAGTAAGGACTCTTTTAAATCTCTTGCCCCTACTCCGGATGGATCAAAAGTTTGAATGATTTTTAAGATTCCTTCAATTATATGGGGTTCTTCATTCAAATCTTTTGCTAAAGTTTCGATATCTATAGTTAGATACCCATTTTCATCTAAATTATTGATAATAAATTCGCCAATCTCATTATATTTTCCTTCAACGGAAGTTAAGTGAAACTGAAATAATAAATGTTCATGTAAGGTCGTTTCTTTTGAAATAATATTTTCATAACTAAATTCTTCCCGATCGGGGTTATAAGGATTCGGTGCATAATGACGATTATCATGATCTTCAATATATTCCTTCCAATTAATATCCTGTTCCTTGTCATCTTTCAAGGGTTTAACCGTTTCCTCGGTAACTTCTAGGACTGGATTGCTTTCCATCTGTTCTTTAACATACTCATCTAACTCAAGAGCATTTAATTGCAAAACCGTAATGGCCTGCTTGAGTTGAGGTGTCATAACAAGTTTTTGAGATTGTGTTAATTCCAGACCGTATCCCATTCTCACATTAATCACCTTTACTTTCATAGTATACTAGCATTATACCATTCCTATCAGTAAAAATAAAGAATTTCACCTTCAGAATTAGTTTTTGGCATAAAAATTGCAAAGGCTCAATAAATAAGCCTTTGCAATATCCTACTGTCTTATGAAATATGTTATCGTGATTAAATAATTAAGGTTTTTTGGTCCAATCTTCATGTGCCATTTGACAATGAGTTATCTTCCGCCTTTATCGTAAGGTTCCCCTACTGCTTTTGGAGCAACAGATTGTCGACTGAACGCAACTAAAGCAATAATTGTTAATAGATAAGGTAGGGCAAAGAAAAATTCATTGGGAAACTGTGCAAGAATTTCGAATCTTGATGAATATAGCGCAAAAATTCGGGAGAAACCGAAAAATAACCCTGCTCCCAATACTCCGATGGGTTTCCATCGACCGAAGATTAACGCGGCCAGGGCAATAAAACCGGTACCGCCAATACTTGTTACAGTATACTGAATATCTTGGGTCAGCACCATAATTCCTCCGCCAAGACCTGCAAGAATTCCTGAAATGAATACGCCAATATAGCGCATTTTAAAGACACTAACTCCCATGCTATCAAGTGCATGAGGATGCTCGCCTGCAGCCCTTAGTCTTAAGCCGAAAGGAGTTTTATATAAAACATACCAGCTTACCACTACCAATATAGCAGCTAAATGTACGGTTAGATAGACTCGGGTAAATAAGATATCCCCAATAAAGGGAATCTGACTTAATCCAGGTACCGTAAAGCGCTCAAAACTTTGAGAAAAACTCTCCGTTCTTTGCTGATCAAATATTACCTGAGCCAGGTAGATTGTAACACCGGTTGCCAATAAGTTAATGGCTACACCGGAGATGATCTGATCAGCCTTTGCATGAATACTCAAATATGCATGGATCAGTGAAATTAATCCCCCTACAAAAGCTCCAATAAGAATTGAAAACCATGGCGCTAAATCCGTATATGGCTGTAAATAGACTATAGCTGTCGCTGCTGAGAATCCTCCAAACATCATCAGTCCTTCCAGTCCAATATTTACAATTCCTGATCGTTCAGAAAACATCCCACCTAAGGAAGTGATTATGATAGGAGTCGAGAATACGATGGTCAACGCTAACATTGAGTAAATTAATTCCATTATTGTTCTCCCTCCTCTACCTTAAGTTTTTTAAGTGCCTTTTTAATCGGATATTTCATTGCAACAAAGACAATAATGACGGCAATAATAATTATCGCAATATCTCTTGGAATTCGACTAACCTGCATGATGGTTTGGGAGGCTTTTAAGCCACCAAACAATAATCCTGCAAGTACGGAACCAAGGGCCGTACTGCCACCAACGAGAGCTACGGCGATTCCATCAAACCCGTAGTTTTCAAAGCTTCCTAGAACTCTTCCGTATCCAAAGGTTCCTACTACTAATATAGCTCCTGCAAGACCCGATAACGCGCCTGCAATCGTCATGGAAAGTGCAGCATTTCGTTCAACTTTCATCCCCGCATATTCCGATGCAAGAGGATTGAAACCTACGGATTTCAGCTCATATCCAAAAGTTGTTTTATTGATAATAAAATAAAACAAAACTGCACAAAGAATCACCACCAGAAAACCCCAGTGAAGCCTGGAATTATTGGTTATTGAGGATAAAAAATCACTCTGTAGTGTAGCTTTTGCAGGTAGATCTGCGGTTTTGGTCGAGCTGCTCTCAGGTAATGCTCGAATATAGTAGTTCGAAACATACAGCGCTGTGTAATTAAGCATAATGGTAACTACCACTTCGTGAACTCTAAACTTTGCTTTAAGTATCCCGGGAATAAAACCCCAAAAAGCGCCGCCAAGTGCTCCGGCAATCAGAACTACGATAGGGAAAATTACTGCCGGTAGATCTAGTATAAGACCTGCGTAGCTTGCAGCTAATGCTCCAATCATTACTTGGCCTTCCCCTCCGATATTAAATAGACCGGTGCGGAATGCAAAAGCTACAGAAAGACCTGTTAAAATTAAGGGGATAGCGTATACAAAAAACTCACCAAAATAACGAGCATTAAATGCAGGTCGATCATTAAACAAGTTATTAAGCTCAATTCCGGTTACCGCTCTTATAAAAGAGGTGAAAAGATCAATGGGGTTCAGACCACTAAGAATCATAATTACTGAACCAGCTAAAAATCCCAGTATGATCGCGATTATCGGAATTAAAAAACTATGGTTTTCCTCATTCGCTAAAAACCCTCTGAATTTATTCATCCTCTCCCACCTCCTTTTTACTTGAGCCGGCCATCATAAGCCCTAACTCGTTTTCATCAGTTTCATCTGCCTGTACGGTGTCGACAATCTGTCCTTCATAAATAACAGCAATCCGGTCGGAAAGATTGAGTACTTCATCAAGTTCCAGAGACATAAGTAAAATAGCCCTTCCCTTATCTCTTTCTTCTATCAAGCGCTCGTGAATGTATTCTATCGCTCCAACATCCAAGCCACGGGTCGGCTGTGCTGCAATTAAAAGATCCGGCGAACGATAGAGTTCCCTAGCTACGATAGCCTTTTGCTGATTTCCACCGGACATCCCGCGAGCACTGGAAGTACTTCCTTCACCAGTTCGAACATCAAATTCATCGATCAGTTTGTCTGAGAATTTTCGAATTTCAGAGAACTGTAGTATCCCATTTTTGGAAAAAGGCTCCTGGAAATAGGTTTGTAAAATCATATTTTCTTCCAAATTAAAATCCAGTACCAATCCTCTCTTTTGACGATCCTCCGGAATATGACCAATTCCTTTTAAGGTTTTTTGACGGGTACTTAAGTTTTCTATGGATTCACCATTCAGAATAATAGATCCTTTCTCTATGTCCCGAAGTCCGGTGATCGCTTCCATTAACTCTGATTGACCATTACCATCAATTCCTGCTACAGCAGTAATCTCTCCTGCACGTACTTTGAGATTAAGACCCTTTACTGCATCCAACTTTCGACTATTTTTCACCCATAAATCTTTCAATTCAAGCACTACATCTTTAGGCTGTGCCGGCTCTTTTTCCACTTCAAAACTAACCTCTCGCCCGACCATCATTTCTGCCATTTTTTCTTCTGAAGTATCAGCCACATCCACAGTACCAATATATTTCCCTTTTCGAAGTACTGTACAACGGTCAGCGACGTCTTTGATCTCTTGTAGTTTATGAGTGATCAAAACGATGGTTTTCCCTTCCTTTACTAAGTCCCTCATGATTTTCATCAGCTCTCTAATTTCCTGAGGGGTAAGCACGGCTGTAGGTTCATCAAGAATCAAAATATCCGCTTTTCGATAGAGCGTTTTTAATATTTCTGCCCTCTGCTGCATACCTACTGAAATATCAATGATTTTCGAATCAGGATCAACTCTGAGACCATAT
>JBEPWR010000120.1:0-5169 GCA_041642335.1 Eubacteriales bacterium | reverse complement strand
CTTAAAGAGGAGGGATATCAGCGCCTGGTCCAAAAAGGGGTGGACGGTGTAACCCTCTATCAGGAAGTCTACAACCCGGAGATTTACCAAAAGCTTCATCCCAAAGGGCCTAAAAGGAATTATGAATTCCGCCTTCAGGCTCTGGAAAGAGCCATTAAGGCCGGAATGGCTTCGGTAAACCTGGGAGCGCTGCTGGGACTCTCGGACTGGAGAAAAGAAGCCTTTTATACCGGAGTTCATAGCAAGTATTTGCTTGATAAGTATCCGAGCGTTGCCACTTCGGTGTCCTTCCCGAGAATGCAACCCTATGCTGGAAGTTATGAAGAGATTATTCCCGTTTCCGATCAGGACTTTGTTCAAATACTCTTAGCCTATAAAAACTTTATGCCGATGACTGGAATAACCATGTCCACCCGGGAAAACGAAGCCCTTCGGGAAAATCTTATTCCCCTTGGGATCACAAAAATGTCTGCAGGCGTATCCACCGCCGTCGGAGGACACAGCAGTGAAAAGGAAGATACAGAACAGTTTGAGATCTCTGATAACCGTTCGATCAAAGAGGTGAAAGAAGCCATTAAAGCAAAGGGCTATCAGCCGATCATGCAGGACTGGGTTCCGCTGTAATGCTTTCACACGCTATTTGCAGGAGGGGAAAAATGTTATATTTAGTGACCGATCGGAAGATTGCAAGGAAAGATTTTTACCATATCGTTGAAGAGTCTGTGGCAGGAGGCATTGACGGAATTATTCTTCGGGAGAAGGATCTTTCCCAAGGAGAAGTGCAAATCATGGCTGACAAGTTGAAAAGCCTGGTTAAAGAAAGCAAAACGGAGCTGATCATCAATGGGAATTTGTCCGTAGCGAAAGCCGTTGAGGCGGATGGATATCATATCGGCTTTAGTCGTTTAAGCAAGGTAAATGAGAAAGAGTTAAGGGAATTTCATGGAAAATTGGGAGTCTCCGTACACTCTCTTACAGAAGCGAAAGAAGCGGAAAAAAAAGGAGCTGACTATCTTCTAGCAGGACATATTTTTAAAACATCCTGTAAAGAAGGTCTTGAGCCCAGAGGGATAGGATGGTTAGAAGAGATTATTAACCAAGTCGGTATTCCGGTAATCGCTATCGGCGGGATCCATCCTGGAAACATCGGAAAGCTTCAGTCCACAAAACTTCACGGCGTGGCGGTCCGTTCACTGATTATGCAGAGTTCACAGCCGAGGGAAACGGTAAGGGCGTTGCGGAAGCTCTGGACGGCGGATTAACATGAGTAATAGGCTTAATAATGGGTATGTAATAATTTAAATTAGGCCGTCATTCAGGCAAGATAAGGAGCAGAGTGATGAAGAAAAAAACGATGAAAGAGTCCAAAATATGTCTCGGAAATTTAATGGAGCCTCAACAGGCCAATGTTTCAGGAAATGTTCATGGTGGAGAAATTATGAAACTGATGGACAATACCGCAGGGATTGTGGCCCATCGCCATGCCCGAAGTAATACGGTTACTGCCCGGGTGGATGAGTTGGAATTTATCAAGCCCATACACATCGGAAACCTGGTAACCTTCGAAGGTCGGCTGACGTATGTGGGAAAGAGTTCCATGGAGGTGCTTGTGGAGGTTTATGTGGAAGATCTGGAAATTGAGAACTCCAAAGCCCTGGCACTCACCGGCTATTTCACCATGGTGGGACTGGATGAGGGGGAAAAGCCCCGAAAGGTCCCGGAGCTGATTCCCGAAACCCCTGAGGAAGAAAAACTCTTTGCAGAGGGCAAGAAACGATATCTATCCCGGAAAAACCGGAAAAAAAACTAAGAGATGCTTATCCGCATCTCTTTTTTGTTATATAATCATAATATAGATGAGAAGGAAGCGTTAGATAAAAGGATCGAGGGTTGAATGATGAAATTCAGAGAAAAATTTTTACAGGGTATTAATTTATTTATTAACCGGGTCTATATTCCCCGGGAGCTCCATGCTATGAAACGGCCGATTCTTATGCATATCAGTGATACTCCGGAGGAAATTTACCCCTATCTTTACCAGGTGATTAAAGAATTAAAACCGGAGTATTTAATTCATACGGGAGACCTCGTGGATAATATCAAACTGGAACTCCTACCGGAGCTTGAAGCGGATTATCAAAAGTCCTTGGAAGAGTTTATCGAAAATATTGAGAGGAATAATATTCAAAAGATCTACTATATCACCGGTAATCATGACAAAAAAGAAAAAATCAAATCCCTGACAGAAAAAGGGGAAGTTCTGCAAGAGGGCCTTGTGGAAATCGAAGGACGAAAGTTTTACTTGAATCATCATTTTATTGAAGAAAAACCGAAGGTGGATTATTATCTTTACGGACACAGTTTTGAACCGCAAAGCAAAGACACCGACGGAGAAATTCGACTTAACGGACTGGAGGCTATGAGCGTAATCAGTCTAAAAAATCAAGAGATCAGGACACTGCCTTACCCACTGGGAACCAATGGATTTCGAAAAATGGATAGAAATTATCAAGGCTTGTAAAATACCGTGAGAACCAAAAATTAGGAAAATCCACACAACTGCTTAAAGGGGGAGATCACATGTTATTTATTCGAATGGGATCACGACTGATGTTTCTTAGAACTGACCGGGAAGAGAAATTGCGGGATTATTTATTGGAATCTCAAGGAGCAAAAATCGTAAGCTTTCAACAGGGGATGGAAGAAGGGTCCGATGAGAGCACGATTATCTTTATTACTCCGAAAAACCTTGAGAAAACCCGGATTGAAGATGCAAAGTTTATTCTGCGGATCAACGATCCCGCCTCGATTTGCCTGAGCAGAATTATCAATAGCCAGGTGGCATCCTTAGTAAACCGGGTGGATATGGGACCCTCTACGATACTGATGCGAATTGCCGGAGATGAACAGTTAGTCAAAAAAGAAATAAGAGAGCTTTATTCCGGTGAGGTCATGCCTATGGACAAGGCCGTAGACAAAGGAGAGAATCGGGATACAATTTTATTTCTGACCTATCGACAGATTTCCACAGTGATAAAGACCCAGGATTTATTGGAAGGGACGCTGCTAATACCCCAGCCGGGCTGGGAAGTCTTTAAATCCCTAAGGATCCAGGGGGTATTATTAATCACACGAAGTCTAGAGGACCGGAAATGGTATGAACTTAGGATTAATATCTATGATTCAAAGGAAAAATACGAGGAGCATTATAACCGTCTGAATTATATTCTGTCCAAGCTGGAAGTGGGAATGGTATTGGAGGAAGGATGGACGAAAGACCATGCCCTAGCGCTTTTTCCGTACTGGCCTACCAGATAAAGCTCTTTACTTTTTATAAGCCTGAGGAAATCAAACGAATTTTAATCGGGCTGGAATTTGATGAAGAGGGGAAGCGCCTTGTGGACTTTGATCTGTATTATCGAAATAAGAAAATTTCCTGGGTGGATATCGATCGTAAAAAGGCCCGTAAGGATAAAATAGAAGAAGCCGTTAAGTACCGAAAAGCCCTTCTTGAACAATTGTCAAAAGAAGAGGAGAAGGAATTAAAGGCAATGGAAGATAAAATAAATATGTAAGGAGTCCAACCGTGGAATTACGATTGAAGAACCAAAAGATACCCTGCGAAATACTTAAAAGAAAAAGAAAGACCATAGAAATTCAAGTTCAAAAGGACGGCAGTCTCCGTATTCTAGCTCCGAAGGGATTAAGAAAAGAAAATATCCGGGAAGCATTGAAAGAAAAGGAGAACTGGATTTTAAAAAATGTTCGGGAAGTAAGAGATCAAGGCCTTCCCGAAACAGCAGCTTTTAACGAAGGGGAGCTGCACTACGGCTTTGGAAAGCTTAAACCCCTTTGTTTTAGGCAAGGGTCCAAAGATAAGGGCCTGGAAGTCCGTTTAACAATGGACGGATTTATTATTTCGGGAGCAGATTTCAGTAAGGCACTGGTAAAAAAAGCGTTAGAGGACTGGTACCGTTTGCAGACGAAAAAACGGATCGGATACTATGTAAAAAAATACCGGAACAGCCTGCCGAGGCCCACAGCAGTGCAGGTGAAAACCCAAAAAAAACGATGGGGGAGTTGTAATCATAAGGGAAAAGTCATGTTTAACTGGAAGCTCAGTATGACTCCTGCCTGGGTACTGGAATATCTGGTCGTGCATGAACTGTCCCATGTGGAAGAGTTTAATCATTCCAAACGCTTTTGGTCCCTGGTGGAAAAAACTTATCCCAAGTGGGATGAGGCAAGACGGTGGTTGAAAGAGCATCAGTACAAACTTAATAGCTGGCCTTATGATAAATCCTAGCCTCAGGGGCGGGATTTATTTTTTTTGAAAAAAGTTTGGGAAAAGGCTTGAATATATATACTTAAGTGTGTATAATTACACCTAAGGTTTTAAAAAGCACACTTTTTGATTCAAGTAACTGGAAATGAGGTTGATAAATTATGTGGAGCTATTACGGATTATCAATAGAAAACGAAAAACGGTTGAGGCGCCGCCATTATTAATGGGATGAATAATAATACACAGACTTAATAAATAATGGAGGAGGAGAAATGATGAAATATCATAAAACGAAAAAAATACAAAAGAGCCAGGATAAGGTGGTTCTTGCTTATTCGGGAGGACTGGATACTTCCGTCATATTAAAATGGTTGGAAAATACCTATGGCTATGAAGTCATCGCCGTATGTGTAAATGTGGGTCAGAAAGAGGATTTTCCAAAGCTGAAGAAAAAAGCACTGGAAAGCGGAGCGAGTAAAGTTTATGTGGTGGACGTACAGGAGGAATTTGCAAAGGACTATATCTTCCCGACCATAAAAGCGGGAGGGATATATGAAAGTGACTATTTACTGGGAACCTGCTTTGCCCGACCCTTAATTTCAAAGGTGCTTGTGGAAATTGCGGAAAAAGAGGGTGCATCGGCAATTGCTCACGGAGCAACCGGGAAAGGGAATGACCAGGTGCGATTTGAAGCATCGGTCAAGGCTTTAAACCCCATGATCAAATTAATAGCCCCCTGGCGAGTGTGGGACATAGCCTCCCGGGAAGACTGTATTGAATATGCGAAGGATAACCGGATCCCCATTGAAGCGACAAAGGAAAAAATTTATTCCAGAGATGAAAATCTATGGCACATCAGCCATGAGGGCGGAGAACTGGAAGAT
>JBEPWR010000119.1:0-5224 GCA_041642335.1 Eubacteriales bacterium | reverse complement strand
TTCTCTTAACCTTTTCAGGTTTAAGCTCTTTTCCCGACGAAGATCTCCTTCTACCTGATAGTTTTCGTCAATCGCTTTTCGTAGGGCATTGACTTCCTGCTCCGTTAAGTCCTTTACCCGGGTATCTAAATTGATTCCTGCATTTTCTAAAATCTCTCTAGATAAGCTTCTTCCGATTCCGTATATATAAGTTAATGCAATTTCTACTCTTTTATCTCTCGGTAAATCTACACCTGCTATTCTAGCCATTTACAGTTACACCTCCTAATACTCTTAACCATACATTAATGATCTTTCATTTATTGTAAACCTTTCAGGAAGTCAATTTTTGACTCAGCCGCTCCTAAAAGAAACAACTACAATGTTTTATTATAATATAAAACACATGAAATTACTAGCCTAAATTAACCTTGTTTTTGCTTGTGCTTAGGGTTTGTACAAATGACCATGACTTTGCCTTTTCTCTTAATCACTTTACAATTTTCGCACATTGGTTTTACTGATGCTCGTACCTTCATATCAATCCCTCCTTACTACTTCTTTCGCCAAGTTATTCTACCTCGAGTTAAATCATAGGGAGAAAGTTCTATGGTCACCTTATCTCCTGGTAATATCTTGATATAATGCATTCTTAACTTCCCTGATAAATGGGCAAGTACTTCATGTCCGTTTTCCAGTTCTACTTTGAACATTGCATTGGGTAAAGCTTCATTTACAACACCTTCAACCTCTATAACATCTTGTTTTGACATTAACAGATCAAACCTCCATTCTTAGGCTATTGTTTCATTCCTAATCGTTCCAACTCTTTTTTTATAAAAGCATTGCTCAGCCGTCTGCCACTGATTACCGATTCCCGGATTTCCTCAGAAATAACATTGTACTTGGCAATATGCTTTAACTTTTTCTTTTTCGGTTTTGAGACTTTTCGAAGCTTGCCGTCGACAATTAAAATATGATCCTGGTCAACTTCTCCAATGACCACAAAGTTTCTGCCTTTGTCTCTTCCCTGAATCGATTTCACAATTTGGCCTATTTTAACATTTGGATCTTCCACTACGTCACCTCATTTTTCACAGGGCAGTTAAAATTTGCGGTTCGCCCTTAGTAATTGCTACCGTGTGTTCATAATGAGCGGAATATTTCCCATCTAAAGTCACCACTGTCCAACCGTCTTGAAGCAGCTTTACTTTAGCGGTTCCCATGTTCACCATAGGTTCGACTGCAAGCACCATTCCCGCTTGTAATCTTGGACCTCTGCCCTTTGGACCATAATTCGGAATTTGAGGCGCTTCGTGCATTTCTTTTCCTATTCCATGGCCCGTATAGTCTCGAACGATAGAAAAACCATGACTTTCCACATAGGATTGAATTGCATGAGAAATATCCGACAATCGGTAACCTTCTCTCATGTATTCCAAACCTTCGTAAAAACTCTCCCGAGTAACATCGATTAGTCTTTGAGCATCAGTGTCTATGTTGCCTACAGGATAAGTTCGAGCTGCATCCCCATAATACTGGTCTTTAATGGTTCCAATGTCAATACTGATAATGTCTCCTTCTTGAAGGGTTTTGTTGCCAGGGATTCCATGTACCACCTCATGATTTATTGAAGCACATATGCTTGCGGGGAATCCACCATAACCTTTGAAAGCCGGAATGGCACCTTCAGCACGGATATACGCTTCAGCGATCTCGTCGAGTTCCTTCGTCGTAATACCGGGTCTGATGCTATTCTCAAGAAGTTTATGGGTTTCTGCCACGATCCTTCCGGCTTCTTTCATCAGGCGAATTTCTCTTTCAGATTTGATGGAAATCATGAATTATTCCCTTCTAAAGCTTGCACAATTTCCTCAAATACGGTGGAGATCTCCTTATTACCATCGATGGTTACAAGCTTATTTCTTTCTCGGTAAAAATCGATTAGGGGTTGGGTTTCCTCAAGATAAACTTCAATCCGTTTAGCTACGGTCTTTTCATTATCATCATCCCGTTGATACAATTCTCCGCCGCATTTGTCGCAAATTCCCGGTTTTTTCGGAGGATTGAATTCGATATGATAGGTAGCGCCACAGTTTCTGCAAATCCGTCGTCCTACGGCTCTTCGGATCAGGATATCCTTATCCACTTCGATGTTCACTACTTTGTCCAATTCGGTATTCATATTGTCCAGGACTACCTCTAAAGACTTCGCTTGATTTACCGTTCGTGGGAAACCGTCCAGTAGGAATCCATCCTTGCAGTCCGGATCTTTCAATCGGTCTTCCACGATTTCCACCACGACTTCATCCGGAACAAGAAGTCCCTGATCCATATAAGTTTTTGCCTTTTTTCCTAAATCCGTTTGATTTTTGATGTTGTAACGGAAAATATCTCCAGTGGATATATGAGGGATCTTGTATTTTTCAGATATTGATACAGCCTGTGTTCCTTTTCCCGCTCCTGGCGGTCCAAGTAGTATTAGCCTCACTTTATCATCTCCCATCTTAGTTTAATCACGGAGAGAAGCCTCCATGTTTCGAATTATTTTAAAAATCCTTGATAATGTCTCATCAGCATCTGTGCTTCAATTTGTTTTACAGTCTCTAAGGAAACTCCGACAACAATTAGAAGTGCCGTTCCACCAAAGGCAATTGGCAGATTGAATACTGCGGAAATTACGATCGGCAGTGCTGCGATTAATGCTAAGAATAATCCACCGGCAAGGGTGATTCGATTCAAAACTTTATTTAAGTATTCAACGGTCGGTCTACCGGGTCGAATTCCCGGGATAAAACCACCTTGTTTTTTCATGTTGTTTGCTACTTCCACCGGATTGAATGTTACCGCCGTATAGAAATAGGTAAAGAATACAATGAGTATTGTACTCATTAAGGTATACACAATCGCTCCTTGCGTCGTAGCTGGAGACAACCATGTAGTCGTAAATCTTCCCAGTGCACTATCTTGTCCAAAGACCAACATTAATGTCTGTGGGAAAGCCAGTAAGCTCATTGCAAAAATAACTGGGATTACTCCGGATTGGTTGACCTTCAATGGAATATGAGAACTTTGTCCTCCATACATTTTACGTCCAACCACCCGCTTTGCATACTGTACCGGAATCTTTCTTTTTCCTTCGGTGATATATACGATTCCAGCGACAATAACGACTGCAATTATGGCAAAGGCTATAACGGCAATAATCGAGATCTCGCCTTCCTGTAATAAACCGAAAGTATTGGTAATTCCTCCGGGCACTCCGGCAATGATTCCTGCGAAAATAATAAGGGAAATCCCATTACCGATTCCATTTTCCGTGATTTGTTCACCCAACCACATTAAAAATGCGGTTCCGGCGGTTAATGTGATAATTACTGTGATGATGCTAAAGGCGCTCTGATCGATTACTGCGCCTCTAAACAGTCCGACAGTAATACCGGTTGCTTGAATGATCGCAAGGATTACCGTTCCATATCGAGTATATTGGGCCATCTTTTTCTTGCCTTCTTCCCCTTCCTTTGCTAACTGCTCAAGACTGGGAATGGCAATGGTAAGAAGGTTCATAATGATCGATGCGGTAATATACGGCATAATACCCAAGGCAAATATCGTCATGTTTCCGAAGGATCCTCCGGAGAACATATCAAACATGGATAATATCCCACCGTCATCTACAATGCTTCGAATTACATCAATGTTAATACCCGGAACCGGAATTACCGCACCGAACCGGAAGATTACCAGCATTAAGAAGGTAAAGGTCATTTTACTTCTTAAATCTGGAATCTTCCAGGCATTTCTTAAGGTTTCCAACATTCTATATCACCTCTGCCTTTCCTCCGGCAGCTTCAATCTTTTCTGTAGCTGACTGAGTAAATTTATGGGCTTTAACAGTAAGTTTTTTGTCGATACTTCCATTGCCTAATATTTTCACTCCACCCTTTTCAAGCTTTCTTACAAGTCTTGCTTCCATAAGAAGTTCAGGGGTTATTTCAGCTCCATCTTCAAATCTATTTAAATCTTCCAATTTCACAACGCTATAATCCACTCGGAAAATATTGTTGAATCCTCGCTTAGGCACTCGTCGAATTAAAGGCATCTGTCCACCTTCAAAACCGGGTCTGGTTCCCCCGCCGCTTCGAGCATTTTGTCCGTTGGCTCCTCGTCCTGAGGTTTTACCTAATCCACTGGATTCTCCTCGACCGACTCGTTTGCGTTTTTTTGTTGATCCTTCAGCAGGTTTTAGTTCATGTAACTTCATTTTTGCACCTCCCTATTTAAGCTTCTTTCACTTCTACAAGATGTTTCACTAACTTAATCATTCCGTGAGTAGACCCATTATCCGGAAGTTCTACTGTCTGGTTGATTTTTCTAAGACCTAAAGCTTCCATGGTTTTTCTTTGCTTAGGAAGCGATCCAATCAAACTTTTTTTAAGTGTAATATTTAGTTTATTCGCCATTTGTTATCCCTCCTAACCTAAGAGCTCTTCCGTAGTCTTTCCTCTTAGTTTTGCTACATCTTCGGCTCTCTTCATTTGTCGAAGTCCGTCCATTGTAGCATTTACCATGTTTCTTGAGTTATTTGTACCTAGCGATTTAGCTCGAACATCTTGGAATCCGGCAAGTTCTAAAATTGCACGAACCGGGCCTCCGGCGATAATTCCGGTACCTTCTACAGCGGGCATAATCAATACATTCCCTGCTCCATAACGTCCGTTCACTTGGTGAGGTACGCTGGTGCCTACCATCGGTACTTCAATTAAGTTTTTCTTTGCATCTTCAATACCTTTTCGGATTGCATCCGGAATCTCCATGGCTTTTCCGGTGCCGACACCTACATGTCCGTTTTCGTCTCCAACAATTACTAAGGTTGCAAAACGGAAGTTCCGTCCACCTTTTACAACTTTTGTTACTCTTCGTATATCAACAACCTGCTCTTTAATATCTAGTTGACTCGCATCAATTCTTTTATCTTGTGGCATTAATTTACCTCCTTTTTGTTAAAATTTCAGTCCGCCTTCTCTTGCTCCTTCAGCAAGGCTTTGAACACGACCATGATAGATATATCCGCCTCGGTCAAAGGTAACTTCTTCAACTCCGTTTTCCTTTGCCCGTTTTGCAACCAATTCTCCAACCTTCTTTGCAGCTTCTTTGTTGCTTGTTGATGAAAGCTCTGCTTTCACATCAGCATCCAAGGTTGAGGCAGCTGCTAGGGTTTTACCGGCCATATCATCAATGATCT
>JBEPWR010000118.1:0-5225 GCA_041642335.1 Eubacteriales bacterium | reverse complement strand
CCCTTCCCTTACATCCTTCAAAAAAGACTATTAGCAAATAAAAAAACCCTCGAATCCGAGGGTTTTTCTATATGCTACTTAAGAATACCGGTTCTTAAAGATTTACTTCCACGTCGAACTGCTCTTTATATTCCTTTACTTTTTCCGTATAAAGGGCCTGTTGCTTTTGCATCAACAGATTCTGCATTAATTGACCTTTTACTTCATCAAAGGGCTTTACGGAAGCTTCGGTTTTTTCTTCCACTTTGATTAAGTGAACCCCAAACTGGGTTTTAACCGGTGCACTGATGGCGCCCTCTTCCATATTGAAAGCAGCCTCTTCAAATTCCGGTACCATCTTGCCCTTAGGAAAGGAACCAAGATCTCCGCCCTGCTCTTTGGAAGGACACTTTGAATGTTCCTTTGCAGCCTCTTCGAAGCTGATATTGCCGGCATCAATTTCACTTTTCACCTTTGCCAGTTCTTCTTCATCATCCATAAGAATGTGTTTGCAGGCTACTTTTTCCGGTTCCTGGAATTGCTCTTTGTTGTTCTCGTAAAAGACTTCCGCCTCTTCCGGTTTAACCTCCGCATCCTTGATGGTTTTGTTGATGGCGTACTGCTTTAAGAAATTATCCTTGATTTTTTCAAGTTCCTGTTGGAATTCCTGATCTTCTTCCAGATTGTTTTCCTTTGCTTTTAAGAAAAACAGTTCCTGGTTTACCAGTTCCTCCACAAGGGTCTTCTTGCCTTCTTCCGATTGGAACTGCATGGCTCTTTGAGGATCCAGGGATCCAAGTAAGGCATCCACGTCTTGCTGGGTGATTTCCCGTCCTTCTACTACGGCTAACACTTTGTTTTCTTTAGTCATAAAAGTTAACGCTCCTTTATATTTATATTCTTAGCCATCATAACAAAAAAAAAGGCTTCTGTCCAATTTTTGAGGAGTTTTCCAAGGGTTTCGGCCTCCGTCTTAAGGAGGAGAAAAAAACCGTCTCGGGGTTCTTGGAGGAAGAGGAAAAATAACGTATACTGAACTTACAAACAAACAACAGAAAGGAGAGATAACCATGAAGACCAATTTCAAGAAGTCTTTTTTGGGGGTTTTACTGATAACGATCGGGATTCTATATCTTTTAACAAATATAGGGGTCATACCGCTGGGACTTCGAGAGATTATTGCTACGTACTGGCCATTGGTTATTGTTGTCTGGGCAGGAGTTCGCTTTGTCGAAGGTTTCTTCATGAAAACCAGTCGAAAACAGAAATTTAACCGGATTTACTGGTCCCTGGGCTTTATGATCATCGGCGCCGTACTTTTGGAAAACCGCCTTAATTATTTTACGGAAGAGGGGATCGGCTTATGGGGGATCGTCTTCTCCATTATCATTATCTATGTAGGCCTTAGTATTGTGTTTTTTAAATCCAACGGAATGGAATTTAAAATTACCGAGGACGAACCGATGGAAAAACGGAGAAAAGAAGATCGGGACTGTGGAGAAGAATTTGGACAGGGAAACTTTGAAGAAGCATCATCGGAAGATGAAATTAAAGAAAGAATGAAACAGAAAAAACAAAAAATAAAGGAGAAGGTTCGGTACGATTCTGGGTATAAAGATAAAAAGGAAGAAGAGAAAAAGAAACATTCAAAGGTTTACAATTTCGAAGATATCAAAGCAAGCAAGGACCGATTTCATTTTATCGGAGAAATTCGATTGGGAGATCAACCCTGGGCCCTGGAAAACAGCAGCTACAGTCTGGGGGTAGGAGAGGTCTATATGGACCTTACCACAGCCCTGTTGGAAGAAGGGGTGACCTATGTGAATCTTTCAGGATGGGTCGGCAGTGTGCAAATTATCGTTCCCGAAGATTTGGCCATTGATGTCTCCGCCGATGTGAATGTGGGAAGCGTGGAAATTTTCGGTGAAGAGCAGGAATTTTCGAAACACAACAAGCAACGCCGATCCGGCGTATCCACGAACTTACTGTGTTATCGTAGCGAAAATTATGATCAGGCTCTAAAAAAAGTTCGCATTAATGCGTCGGTAAATATCGGAGAGGTCTCTGTAAAAAGGGTGGGATAAGATGAAGTTTCTGAAAAATTTTTTTATACGCACCATGGAAGGAAAGAGTGTACAGTTTGATATTGTAAAAAAGTTTTGGATGAACGGGTTTTTGACCATTATCTTCTCAATTCTCGGCATACTGCTGGTAAGTTTGCTGCTAACGGAGGGAATGAACAGCGATTATCTGGAAGAAAATCTCGGGATCGTTCTCTTTTCCGGGGAGTATTTCCGTATACTGTTTATTCTTGGTCTGATGGGTTTTTTTGCCTCCGTTGGAGCCACCATCTTTATCGGACTGCCTGTGGGAAGAACCCTTAGAACCTTGCTGCATGTAATACGGGATGCCAATGAAAAGCTGTCCCGAGGAAAGCTGGATTACCGTCTTCGGATACGGGGCTATGTCGAGCTTGAAGAAATCAGCAATCAGTTTAACCGTATGGCCCAACGGACCGAAAAACAGGTGGAGTCTTTGCAGCGATTAATTAATGAAAATAAAGGGTTGCTGGCGGGGGCTGAAGAAGCCGCATCCTCCGAGGAGCGAAGAAAAATCGCCCGGGAACTGCATGATGCCATCAGCCAGCAACTCTTTGCCATAAACACGACGGTAGCGGCCATTCCGAAACTGATGGATAAACGTCCGGAAGAGGCAAAAAGATACTTTAAAATGATCGAGCAGATGGTATCCATGGCGCAACAGGAGTTAAGAGCCCTGATTATGCATCTCCGGCCGGTAAATTTGGAAGAATACTGTCTGAAAGAAGGAATTCAAAAGCTCCTTGACGAATTAAACAGTAAGCATGAAAATATTGAAATTCATCAGGAGCTACATAATATTGAAGGACTTGCACCGGGATTGGAAAACAACATTTTCCGGGTTACCCAGGAAGCCATCTCCAACATCCTCCGCCATTCCAAGGCCACGAAATTTTCGGTAAAACTCCTACAGAAGGATAAGGTCCTAGCCTTGATTATTGAAGACAACGGAGTCGGCATCCGAAATACCGAGAGTAAAAAATCTTCCTATGGTATGGCCACTATGCGGGAGCGGATCGAGGAACTGGGAGGCCGGTTTGATGTGATTTCCTTTCCCGATAAAGGAACAAGAATTGAGGTACGGGTACCGGTAGGCTTGCAAAGCACATTTAAGAAAAGGGCAAATGAATAAGTTTGGATTATGGTTTAGCGTCACCGAGGAATCGAAAAAGGAGGGAACGTTGTGGAAAAGAAGATCAAAGTCATGCTTGTAGATGATCATGAAATGGTACGGATGGGCCTTGGAGCATACATATCCACGGACGAAGACATTGAAATTGTAGGGGAAGCCAGCAATGGACGAGAAGGGCTGGAGATGGCCATTGAGCGAAAACCCGAAATCATTCTGATGGATCTGGTCATGGAGGAAATGAATGGCATTGAAGCAACCCGAAAGATTACCGAGGCTTTTGAAGCACGGGGCTGGGAGGTAAAGATCATCGTACTTACCAGTTTTATCGAAGAAGATAAGGTAATGCCCGCACTGGAAGCCGGAGCGTTCAGTTATCTGTTAAAGACCACAAAGGCGGAGGATATCGTCAGGGCCATTAAAAAAGCCTATGAAGGGGAATCGGTTCTGGAAGGAAAGGTCAGCCAGGTTATGCTCAAAAGTAGCCGGAAAAAAGCGGAAAAACACGAAATTTTAACGGAAAGAGAGTTTGAAGTACTGCTGGAACTTGGAAGAGGGAAGACAAATAAGGAAATATCCGAAACCCTTTTTATCGGAATCAAAACCGTAAAGACCCATGTAAGTAATATTCTTTCCAAGCTGGAACTGGAGGATCGAACGAAGGCTGCGGTATATGCAAATAAGCATCATTTGGTGGATGATGAAAAATAAGTGAAAATTTCCTCTTTACAAAGAACGAACGTTCGTATATAATAAGAATATAAAGAACAAGCGTTTGATTCGAAAACGGATCATAAAAAGGAGGATGCCTGATGAAAGTATTTGTATTTTCTGGAACCATCAAAGATTTGAAAGCCTATCTAAAGGAATGGAAGAAATAAGCCGAAAAACCCTATACAGGGTTTTTTCTTTTTGTGCTGGATTTTATAAGATTTCTATGTTGCGGGTAGTAATCAGTACAGATATATTATAAAATGAAAATATACATAAACGGACAAGGACATAAAAAACCTGCATTAAAAAATGGCAAGGAAGCCAAATACCAAGGATGTGTAATCATGGACAAACACCAGGAATTTCAAAATTCCAAAGAGGGTTTTTTTCGGGGGAAGGAAGTGCTTAAGGAAAAAAATCAGAACTTTCCGCTAAGAGTGACGGTACTATATCTAGCAATCGGGTTTTTGTGGATTGCCTTTTCGGATAAGATCACTGAATTCATTTTTAGTGAAGCAGATTACATAACGATGATACAAACCTTCAAGGGATGGTTTTATGTAGGAATAACCGGCGTACTGTTGTACGGCTTGATTAAGCAGAATACCGGTAAAATGAAGGCCCTTTATGAAACCTTAGTGACCAACTATGAGGAACTGGAGACCCTCCATGAGGAACTGATTTCTACGGAAGAGGATTTAGAGGAACAACTGAAGACCTTGGAAGAAAACCAGGAAAACATGCGAATACTGAAAGAACGTTATCAACTGGCATTGGAAGGATCAAAGGATGGTCTTTGGGATTGGAATGTGAAAACCGATCGGTTTCTTATCACAAAGCCCCGGGAACTGCTGGGTTATACCAATGGGGAAAAAATTGAGAGCCAAAAGGACTGGTTGGCCTTAATCCACCCCCAGGATATCCAAGGGGTTAAGAAAAAAATTACTGACTATTTAACCGGAGAAAAAGACAGCTACGAATCGGAATACCGCATAAAAAAACAAAATGGAGAATACATCTGGATTCTCAGCAAAGCCAAAGCCATTTGGGATACGGATGGGACCCCTCTTCGGGTTTGCGGTTCCCATACGGATATTACGGACGAGAAGATTCAGGAAAAGAGAATCGAAACCATGGCCTATTACGACAGTACAACAAAAGTGCCGAACCGATTCTGGCTGGGAGAGCATTTGGAAGAGCTAATTCAAAGAAACCATGAAGAAGGAGAAAAATTTGCAATATTTTTGATCGACCTGGATAATTTTAAAAAAGTAAATGATATTTTAACCCATGAGATGGGAGAC
>JBEPWR010000117.1:0-5241 GCA_041642335.1 Eubacteriales bacterium | reverse complement strand
AATCACTTTTTTCGCCTTCTCCGACAGAATTTCGGTCATACTGCCGATTCCCGGACCGATTTCCAGCACCGTATCCTCCCCGGTTACGCCGGCGCCCTCGATAATGTTCTCAATTATATTGCCGTCAATCAAAAAATTCTGTCCCAGGGATTTTCGCATACGATGGCCGTATTCACTTAAAATGGTTCGGGTTCTCGTAGGGGTTGCTATTCTCATTGCCTTTCACCTCGCTTACTGTGCTGATCTGCTTTCTTCTTTTGCTGGTCTTTTCCGTTTTTCTCGGTTTTCTCGGTTTTTTTAATTTGCTCATCTTTCCTGTGCTGCTCCGCTTTCTTATTCTGATAGAGCCGCTTTAGGGCGTCCTGCCACTCTCCCCGGGTTACCCCGTAGTGGTTTAGCCGGTTTAGGAACTGTTTGGCATTGCCGTAGCCGATGCCGAGGATTTTTCCCAGCTGGTCCCGCCGGTCCGTGGCTCCATCCACGCCGAGCAGCCCTTCCCGCATTAAATCGGATTTGCTGAACTCCGTTCGGGGGGTCTGCAGTTCGCACCTTGCCCGCTCAAGGGCCAGAATGATGTTTTTAGGGCTGGCATTTTCCACCCCTACATTACCCTCCTTCAAGGCATCCTCCTTCGGAATGAATGCATGCTTCGCTTCTGTGACGGCCTTGGTGATCTCCCGGCGGATCCATTCCCCGGGATAATCGGGATCCGTTAAAATAATAATGCCCTTCCGCTTCGCCGCGCCTTTGATCTGCTCCAAGGTCCGCTCCGGCAGGGAAAACCCGCCGGTGGCAATAATCTCTGCATTGACCGCCCGCTTTACCTGGGAGATGTCGTCCTTACCCTCCACGATGATGACTTCTTTAACTTCCTTTTTTCCACGCTTCATAATCTGTTTCAACCTCTTTTATTTATAATTTTTCCGGCCGTCCATCCGGCCGATTGTGCTCTTATTCTATTATAATGCCTATCCCGGGAATTTCATACCCCTTTTTCAGAATCAGGGAGACTGGGGGGCAGACAGGGAGTAGACAGGGAGCAGACAGGGGGACGGAGTAATTGTCTGGTGGCCAGACAAATACTCCGTCCCCCTGTCTGGTTGTCCCCCTGGCTTCTCCTACCCCTGGCTGCTCCCATAAAAAAAAGAGCTGAGAATAAACTCAGCTCTGAAGTATGCCGTTTCTTAGAATGTGTAATCGATTGGTGCTCCGGGTCCGATTGGAAGTCCAATCAGTAACCATACAACCAACGCGATCATCCATACAACGGTAAAGGCAATGGAGTATGGCAGCATTGTAGAAATCAGCGTACCAAGTCCAACGTTCTTGTCGTACTTTTTCGCAAATGCTACGATGATTGCAAAGTAGGACATAAGCGGAGAGATAATGTTTGTTACAGAGTCTCCGATTCTGTATGCCAACTGAGTGATCTCCGGAGAGTAACCCATTTGCATTAACATCGGTACGAATACCGGTGCCATAATCGCCCATTTTGCAGACGCACTACCGATAAAGATGTTAATAAATCCGGATACCAATACGAATCCTAGAAGCAGTGGAATACCTTCCAGTCCAACAAGCTCTAAGAACTCCGCACCTTTAATCGCTAAAACCACACCGATTTGAGACCAGCTAAAGTACTCAATAAACTGGGCTGCAGCAAAGGCAAGGACAATGTATCCACCCATAGAGCTCATCGCTTCGCCCATGAAATCCGCTACGTCTTTATCGGACTTAATGGTTCCGGCAGCTTTTCCGTAGAAAAGACCGGGGATAAAGAACATTAGGGCAATCAAGAATACCATAGCGCTTACAAACGGTGATGGAGGGAATCCATCGATAATGTATCCGCCGTCAGCTCGAAGAATTCCATTGGCCGGAACCACCATTGCAAGAATGGCAATTACGAATAGGGCCAGACCAATTCCGGCTGCTATTAAACCTTTTCCTTCTTTTTCACTGATTTCGGTTAATTCCTCTTTGTATTCTCCGGTGTATTCGCCAAGTCGCGGCTCAACAATTCGCTCGGTTACAAGTGTACCAACAATTGTAATTAAGAACGTGGAGAAAATCATAAAGTAATAGTTTGCGGTCGGAAGTACCTGATAGGTATCGTCCAACAGGTGTGCTGCGGACTCGGTAAAACCGATTAATAGCGGATCAAGCATGGTTACCAACAGGTTTGAGCTGAAACCACCGGAAACTCCGGCAAAGGCCGCTGCAAGTCCTGCTAAAGGATGTCGTCCTTTGGCCACGAAAATGATCGCACCAAGAGGTACCAATACAATATATCCGGCATCGGATGCCATGGAAGACATTACTCCGGAAAATACAACCACTGCGGTGATTAATTTATCCGGTGCTCCAAGTACCAATTTTCGAAGCATGGTTCCGATAAGTCCTGATTTTTCAGCTACTCCAACACCAAGCATTGCTACCAGTACCGTACCTAGCGGAGCAAAGCTGGTAAAGTTCGAGACAGCTTCTGTAAATACCCGACGTAACCCTTCTTTATTTAACAGGTTGATAATCGAGATTTCGTCACCGGTTCCCGGGTGGATTGCGGTAATATCCATTAAACTTAGTAAGTATGAAAGAACTAGTACAATACCTGCGAACATGAAGAACAATGTTACCGGATGCGGCAATTTGTTACCGACACGTTCCACCACATTCAAAAACCGATCTGACAGTTTTTGTCTTTCTTTTGCCATGAAAGTAAACCCCCTTAAAATTTTTTTAAAAATTTCTGTATAATTTCCTTATACAATAACTCATTATAAGTGCTACCTTACAATTAATCAAGCATATTTACATTTTTTTAATAAAGTCCGAAATTTTTGATTTTACTGTAAAATTCAGTGCTTTGAAGCCTTCCGCCTCTACGCCTACATCCAAGGCCCCAGACAAAATCCGTCTTAGGGTGGAGGCAATACAGCAGAAAGAGGCAGACAGGGGGACGGAGTAATTGTCTGGTCCTCAGACAATTACTCCGTCCCCCTGTCTGCCTTGCTTTCTGTCTTCTTGTTGGTTTTAAGGATTTATTTTAGTCTAACACGTATACCCGTACATTTCGCCGTCCGTAGCGCTGAGCTGCGGTCAAGCTTTCAAAATACAGATCGATCTTATTGCCTTTGATGGCTCCGCCGGTATCTTCCGCGGTGGAGTATCCGTAGCTTCGGGATCCGTCCAAGGCTTCGACGTATAGCTTGGTTCCTAAGGGTATTACGTTTGGATCCACGGCTACCACGCCGGGTCGCACTCGGCTTCCGCTTCTGGTAACGCCGTAACCCGGATCTCCCGGTCGTTTTCCGGTACTTTCAAATCCGGCGGTATAGGCGGTGGATTCCATCGTGATCACCCGGTCATACTGCAGTTTACTGCCGTCAGCGGTGGTTAAGGTGTTGACTTCCCCTTTTTCAATGATTTCGTCCCGGGGCGCTTCCACCAGTTCCTGTCCTCGCAACTTAGAGCTTACCACCTCACCGTTTTCATAGGTGTCAATATAGGTCTCAATGGCCTCGCCGCTTTTTCCTTCCTGGGCGATTCGCTCTTCATTCGGCTCTAAATCCTCAACATACACCACTTCCGAATCATAGGAAAGGGTGACGGTCTCGTTTCTGCTCCGCTCTCTTACCCGGGTGATTTCAATCTTGTCTTCCTCATCAACACGATCTTCCGGATCGAAGTTTACCCGGTCCTTGGGGTTCAGGGTAATATCCAGATCATTAAGGATCTCCTCTAAGGTATCCCATGTGGTGTAACGGATGGATTCATGTCCTCCGTCAATTACCCGAATTTCTCTACCCCGATGTACTGTGATGGTCTCTCCGCTTTTGATATTGTCCTCGGAAGAAGCCTCCACCCGGTCGTACTGTCCAATTTCAATTGCCTGTTCTTCCAATATTTTCTCCGGTTCACTTGAGATGGTTTCCGCCTCAATCACCTGGTTGTCTACTTCAATCATTACAGTTTTATAGCTTGCTCCTAGAAAAAAAACTGCTAAGAAAATAATGGCCACCAACCCAAGTAAAGCTTTCTTACCTGTAAGCTTTCGCTTGAAGTTTTGCTTGTCCATTGTCATCCTCCTTTGTTTATTCATCCTAATCCATAACTTATGTTACCCAACATCGGACCACTTTAAACCAAATGAAAATGTTTGTCAACAGCTATGGAAAAGTTTGAAAATTCCCGCGCAAAAAACCAAGGTTTTGCAACCTTGGTAGGGGATGATCTTTTTTTGTCTTCGGGGACTATTTACCCCGTGTTCTGCAAGAAAATCGTGACTTTTACACCATACTTCCGCAGTTTTTTCCGGATATTAGTAAAATATTTCGATCTGTACGGCCTCATTTTCCGGATCCCTGAGGTCCAAAACCTTGTCGTTTTTTTCGAGTTTGATCATCGGTCTCCAGGAGTACTGCTTGGGGACAAACACAATTTCCCCCACATCTCCGGTACTGAGTCCCACTTTCTGTCCGATAAAGCAGCTGCTGAGTTTATTCAAAAAGACCAGCAGCAGTTCGACGTCCAGTTTGTCAATCAACTCCGTCTCCAGGTGTTTTAAGGCATCCAAGGGATTTTTCTTCGCGTTGAAGGGCCGCTTGGAGGTAAGGTCGTTATAGGTATCGGCGATGGCGATGATTCGGGAGTACAGCGGAATCTTCTCCCGTTTCAGGCCGAAGGGAAAGCCGCTTCCGTCCATGTTCTCATGATGCAGCAGAATCGCCCGTTTGATCTGCTCATCCACATAACTATCCCCTTTTACAATGGCATGGGAGTAGATCGCATGTTTTTTGAGCTCCAGAGCGTCTTCCTCCGACATTTTCTCCGACTTCAGAAATTCCGGGTCCACCGTCAGCTTCCCGATATCATGGAGCGCCGCGGTCAGGGTCAGTTCATTCAGGCGTTTTTCCGAAAGATCCAGCCATTTCCCGAGATAGTAACTGATCAGGACCACATTGTGACAGTGATTATAGACCATATCGTCCAGATCCTTGGAGGATTCGATTAATTGAAAGGGATTGCTCTTTCGTTTCTGGGCATTTTTGATGACCCGCTCAATGCTTTTTTCCAGATTCAGGGAGGCAATTTCCGCGCCTTTCAGGATCCGTTCAAAATCCCGCTGCAGCGCTTTTTTCTGGCGGCTCACATGGGTCTTGTACTGACTTAAGTCTTCGGCGTACTGGGGTTCGTAGGTTACCCGCTCCGGAGCCTTGGAAGGCTTTTTTTCCGCTTCCG
>JBEPWR010000116.1:4817-5266 GCA_041642335.1 Eubacteriales bacterium | reverse complement strand
TTATTGCCGGACCCTGTTCCATTGAGAGTTATGAACAGGCCATAAGGACGGCAAAATATTTACAGAGTCTCGGAGTGAAAAATTTCCGGGGAGGGGCCTTTAAGCCCAGAACCTCTCCCAAGAGTTTTCAGGGGTTGGGTCATGAAGCTCTGGAGATTTTAAAGGCCGTAAGAAAAGAGACCGGCCTGATTACTTCAACGGAAGTGATGGACGGAAAGGACCTGGAAGCAGTCTATGATGCGGTGGATATCATTCAAATCGGATCGAGAAATATGCATAACTACGCCCTGCTGAAAACCGTAGGGGGCCAGGACAAACCCATAATCCTAAAACGGGGCATGTCCGCAACCATGGAGGAATGGATCAAAGCCAGCGAATACATCCGCGGCGAAGGAAATGACAGGATCATTATGTGTGAGCGAGGGATTCGAACCTTCGATACCTATACC
>JBEPWR010000116.1:0-4807 GCA_041642335.1 Eubacteriales bacterium | reverse complement strand
ATCATCAAAAATGAAACGGGGCTTCAGGTCATTGCCGACCCCAGCCACGGTACGGGGAGAAAAGAGCTGATCCTGCCGATGTCAAAGGCGGCCTTGGCCGCAGGGGCGGACGGAATTATGGTGGAGGTCCATCCGGAACCGGAAAGGGCTCTCTCGGACGGCGATCAGTCCCTGACCTTCGAAGAATTCAACAGGATTTATCAGGAAATAAAAAACTAGACATCCGGGGATGTCTAGTTTTTTTATAATTACTTAAAAAATAAAACCGAAATTAAACCTGGTCCAAGGCTCTGGCCATGGCACCGATTAAGTCGTCCACATTTTCAATACCGACAGAAACCCGAACCAAGCCGTCGGTTATTCCGGCGGCCAGTCTATCCTCTTCGGGAACGGGAGAGTGGGTCATGGATGCAGGGTGCTGAATCAGCGAATCCACGGTACCCAAACTTACGGCCAAATGGAAAACTTCAATATTATTCATTAACACTTTTCCTGCTTCCAGACCGCCGTGAAGTTCAAAGGCAATCATCCCGCCAAAGCCGTCGGCCTGTTTTTTTGCCAGTTCGTGCTGGGGATGGGAGGGCAGGCCGGGATAGAAAATATTTTTCACCTTCGGATGGGCCTCCAAGAACTTGGCCACTTCCATAGCATTTTTTTCGTGGGCCTGCATACGGATGGCCAAAGTCTTAATTCCCCGCTGCATTAACCAGGCATCAAAGGGACTGGTTACGCCGCCGAGGTCTTTTTGGGTAGTCATACGGATATGGTCCATATCCTCCTTGCTGCCGACGAGAATGCCCGCCACCACATCGCCGTGACCGTTGATGTATTTGGTTGCACTATGAAGAACAATATCGGCGCCGAGGGTAATCGGTCTTTGCAAGTAAGGAGTCATGTAGGTATTATCAATAATCAGCCGCGCCCCGTTTTCATGGGCGATTTCCGCGCAGGCTTTAATATCCGTAAGCTGCATTACCGGATTTGCCGGGGACTCGATATACACAATTTTGGTATTGGGACGCATGGCTTTCTTAAAGTTCTCCGGATCCGAGGCATCATTGACAAAGGTGACCTCAATGCCCCACTTTTTAACCATTTCATTTAAAAAGCTATGGGTGCAGCCATAAAGACACTGCTGGGCGACAATATGATCCCCCTGCTCAACAAAAGCCAAAATGGAAGCACTGACCGCCCCCATACCGGAACCGTAGATGGTGGCATCTTCGCCTTCTTCAAGTAAGGCAATTTTCTCCTCTAAACAACGGACTGTCGGATTGCCCAGTCGTGAGTAAATATAGCCGGGTTCTTCACCGGCAAATCGAGCTGCTCCCTGCTCTGCGCTATCAAAGACAAAGGTTGAGGTCTGATACAGCGGTTGAATATGAGAGCCCGTAGTTTGGCAAGGCTCCGCATAGGTGATTTGTGTTTCCCGTTTCATTTTTTTTACATCCATTGATTAATTCCTCCTTTGAGATTTCAGAAATCAAAACTATGTTAAAAAAATATCCTTCCCTTATAGTATAAGGCAGATGAGTAAAAAAATCTGCTTTTTTTCCAATAAATTTTGAAAAGATCCAATTAATTTTTAAAAATCATGAAATTTCCTGTGCAAAACATCCTTGTACAAAACTTTGAATATCAAAGATTGGTTAGTTACGGAGGGCTTGGGTATAATTATGGGTATAGAAAGGAGTCGTTAATATGGATGTAAACAAAGCGATTGAAAAGCGAATGTCTTTTAGAAGTTTTAAAAGGGATCCCCTGGAACGGGAAAAAATCGAGGAAATTATCCAGGCCGGAACCCTTGCGCCTTCCTGCTTTAACAATCAGCCCTGGAGATATGTGGTTGTGGATACCCAAGAGGATTTGGAAAGGCTGTATCCCGCCCTTACTGACGGGAATTACTGGATGAAACTTGCTCCGGTGATTATTGCCATCGTTTCCCATAAGGATTTTGACTGCGTGATTAAAAGTCGGGTATACCATCAGTTTGATACGGGAATGGCTACCGGATTTATGCTGTTAAAAGCGATGGAAATGGGAATTCATGCCCATCTGGTCGCCGGATACAGCCCCAGTAAGACCCGAAAGATTCTAGGCATTCCCAAGGATATGGAAGTCATCTCCTTAATGGCTATGGGATACCTTTCAGAGGAGGTTCAGGGAGAATTATCGGAAAAACACCAAAAAATCGATCAAGAGAAGTTCGGCGGAAAAAGAACCGAGCGTCATCCTTTGGAAAAAATTCTTCATTATAATGGGTACAGTGGGGAAAAAGACCGGGAAGAGCGGGAAAAAATGGAAGAAGAAGCCTCTGAGGATTAAATCCTCAGAAAAACTTCAAAGCTTCTCTAAAAAGTGAATCTATGTATTGACATAATCACAAAAATTGGATAGTATTAGGTATAAACCTTGTAGATGAATGTACCCTTTGAAGAAGTTTGACATCCAATAACCCCTGGATGTTTTTTGATGTGAAGGGACATCGTATATAAAGAAAATTCAATAAACTTAGAGGAGGACCATTTTAATGAGTTCAGAAATTGTAAAGCAGGACAACAACGAAATTACCTTAAAGGTAATGGTAGACAAATCCGAGTTTAACAAAGCAGTAAACGAAGCCTATAAAAAAACCAAGCATCGTTTCAACATTCCCGGTTTTCGAAAGGGAAAAGCACCAAAACAGATCATTCAACAACGATACGGTAAGGAAGTCTTCTATGAAGAAGCAATCAATATTGCTTTTCCAAAGGCCTATGAAAAGGCCTTGGACGAGTTGGATATTGATCCCGTGGATCAGCCGGAAATTGACATTGAAAACATTGATCCGGAAAAAGACTTGGAGTTCACCGCGAAGGTGGAAGTTATGCCCGAGATCGAAATCGATGACTACAAAGGATTAAAAGCGGAAAAGACCAAGGTAGAAGTAAGAGAAGATGAAATTGATATGGAACTTAAGACCATGCAGCAGCAAAATGCTCGAATGATCACCGTGGAAGACCGGGAAGCAAAGGATGGAGACATTCTAACCATCGATTTTGAAGGATTTATCGGAGACGAAGCCTTTGAAGGCGGGAAAGCCGAGGACCATGAACTTACCCTGGGATCCGGACAGTTTATTCCCGGATTTGAAGAGCAGTTAATCGGCGTAAAGCCCGGCGAAGAAAAGGAAGTAACCGTTTCCTTCCCGGAAGACTACCAGGCGGAAAACTTAGCGGGAAAAGAAGCGAAGTTTAACGTAAAGGTAAAGGAAATCAAGGAAAAGGAACTGCCAGCCATCGATGATGAGTTTGCAAAGGACGTTTCGGAATTTGATACCTTGGAAGAGTTGAAAAAAGATATCGAGCAAAAAATGGTTGAAGAGAAAAAGAAAGCCCAGGAACAGGAAGTTGAAAAGCAGGTAATGGATCAACTGATTGAAAAAATCGATGTGAAGATCCCCGACGCGGTAGTCAAACGGCAAACCGACATGATGATCCGGGACTTCGATATGCAGCTTCGATATCAGGGACTGGAGTTAAGCAAGTATCTGGAAATGACCGGAGCCACAGAAGAGGATCTTCGGGAACAGATGAAAGAGGATGCGGAAAAACGGGTGAAGACCCAGTTAGCCTTAGAAAAAATCGCAGAGCTTGAGAACATCGAACCGACAGAGGAAGATGTGGAAGAGGAAATCAAAAAGCTTGCGGAACAATATAATCAAGAGGTGGAAAAAATCAAAGAAACCCTTGGAGAGGCTGAAAAGGAAAACATCAAAGACAGCCTGAAAAACCGACAAGCAGCCCAGCTATTAGTTGAGGAAGCAAATGTCGTGGAAGTGGAACCCAAAGACCAAGCGGCAGAAGACAGCGAAGAAGAAGGCGAGACTGAAAACGAAGCGTAAGAATTACCATAAAAGGGCCCATGGTGGCCCTTTTGAAAAACCTGATTTTATCTAATAAAAGGAGGAATAACCCATGGCATTAATTCCTATGGTTGTAGAACAAACCAGTCGAGGAGAACGATCCTATGATATCTACTCCCGATTACTAAAGGAAAGAATTATTTTTCTAACCAGCGAGATCAATGATCAGACCGCTAGTCTGATGGTGGCACAGCTTCTGTTTCTGGAAGCGGAAGATCCGGAAAAGGACATCCAGATTTATATCAACAGTCCTGGCGGTTCCATCACAGCGGGAATGGCCATTTATGATACAATGAATCACGTTAAGCCGGATGTAGCCACCACTTGTGTGGGCATGGCTGCCAGTATGGGGGCATTTTTACTAGCCGCCGGTACAAAGGGCAAAAGAGTGGCACTACCAAATGCAGAAGTTATGCTGCATCAACCCTTAGGAGGGACACAAGGACAAGCGGAGGATATTCGAATCCATGCGGAGCGTATTGTAAAAATGCGTGAGCATATGAACCAGATTTTATCAGAGAAGACCGGT
The DNA here is from genome assembly GCA_041642335.1 of Eubacteriales bacterium. Taxonomy (GTDB): domain Bacteria; phylum Bacillota; class Clostridia; order Peptostreptococcales; family T1SED10-28; genus Isachenkonia. Next base: position 374 of record JBEPWR010000116.1, on the reverse strand, counting down.
CAACCCATTGAGAAAATGAGAAAAGATACGGATCGGGATTTCTTTATGTCCGCGGAGGAAGCAAAAGAATACGGGGTTATTGATAAGGTGATTATTCAAAAACCGTAACCCTACAAGAGAGGTGTTAATATGGCTAAATATGAAGAGAAGAAGCAATTGAAATGCTCTTTTTGCGGGAAGTCGCAAGACCAGGTAAAAAGACTGATTGCCGGGCCAAATGTGTATATTTGTGATGAGTGTATTGACTTATGTCAGGAAATCATCCAGGAAGAATTTGAAGAGAATGAGGAAATGGAAGCGAAAGATCTTCCCAAACCCAAAGAAATTAAAGATATTTTAGACGAATACGTCATCGGCCAGGACGATGCAAAAAA
>JBEPWR010000115.1:0-5307 GCA_041642335.1 Eubacteriales bacterium | reverse complement strand
ATTCATAGGGAATTTTCCCGACCCCACCAACCAATGCATCACATATGCTGGGCTCGGTCGGGTATTCTTCGTAAAACACCTCATCCTCCATGGCTTTTGCCATGGCAGGGCAAGCTTCGGTTTGTACACCGATGATCTTAATTTCCGGGTTCATCGCTTTTGCTGCAATACTGATTCCGCTAATCATACCCCCGCCGCCGATGGGCACCAGGATTGTATCGATGTCCGGATTGGTCTGCAAAATTTCCAGTCCCATCGTTCCCTGTCCCGCAATCACGTCTTCATCCGAACAGGCATCGATATAGGTAAATCCTTCCTTTTCGATTAACGTCTTGGCATAGGCATTGGCTGCATCATAATTTTCTCCCCTTTGAATAACCGTCGCCCCGTAATAACGGATCTTTTCCACCTTGGACTCCGGTGTGGTTTCGGGCACAACCACTGTGGCTTTCACATCCTTCATAATAAAGCTTGCATAGCTTACACCGCTGCCATGATTTCCCGAAGAAACGGTAATGACTCCCCGTTTTTTTTCCTCCTCGCTAAGCCTTGTCATCTTGCTTAAAGCCCCCCGAATTTTGAAACTTTTAAGTATTTGCTGTGCTTCCAGCTTTAAATAGATCTCTTTGTGTACATCACTAAGGTAGATCGAATGCTCCAGCGGGGTTTTGTAAATCCCCTTTTGAATTCGCTCCTTTGCTTCGGTAATCGATTTGTACGTGATCATAAGGTTTCCTCCTTTTTTTCACATCCAACAAAAAAACTCAGTACCAAATGGAATACTGAGTTCATTGTATCATTTTTTCTGAAAAATCCAAAGGTTTTGCCTGTGGGTCTAGCTGGCCATGACGCCGCCTTTACAGACGTCTTTGAGGTTACAGCTGCTACATCTTTCAAGTTGCTGATGCAGATCGCTGACCGCCCGTTTTGAAAAAACACAGGGGATGTTTTGCTGCTTCGCCTGTTCCTTAATAATACTTGCAATATTATGTTCTAAGTAATCGTAAAATAAAATAATCATATCCGCTTCCTTTGGAATTTTGGCCTTCCGAAGCTTTTTCTTGCGTCCCGTCCAATGAATTTGTTTGTCGATCCCCTGACATCGAAGGGTATCCGGGATATTTCCCAATTTGTCTCCGCCTACTAATAATGCTGTCATGATTCATTCCTCCTTGTTTGTGTTTATTTATTGTTTTACTCTCCATAGTCTTTATTGATAACGATTATCATTATTATATCTCTTATCTCTTACGCTGTCAAGAAATTTTCTGATATTTTTTGAAAATTCCAATATCCGGGTTCTTAACCGGATTTTTAGTCTTGTATCCGGTTTATCAAAAGTTTACGGATGAAATTTTCTTGAAGTGATAACTTTTTGCGTTCTAGGGTAAATACATGGTAGAGAAACTCACAGCTTTGAAATTTTATTAGAAGGAGAGATCATGATGAATATAACATTGAAAGGACTTAGTATTTTACAAGACACCAAGGCACTTCTTTTGCCGGTTTTCGAACGGGAAGGCATCCATGGAGAATCCTACCCCTCAAATCTTAAAGAGGTGTTGGAGAAAAAAGCGGCACGTAAACCCTTCGAGGGAAAAAGCGACACAGTCAGTCTTCTTTCTTTTTATGAAGGAGAGCTTCCCGAAACCCTGATCCTCGTCGGCTTAGGAAAAAAAGAAGATTTTACCCTTGAAGTTCTTTCATCCAGCCTTGCTAAGGGATTCCAAAAAGCAAAATCGGAAAAAGCGCCTTCCCTGACAGTGGACTTAACTGTCCTGGAAGAATTGTTTCCCTTCGAAAAGATCCTTCCGGTGGTGGGAAAGACCTTTACCTTGGCAGATTATGAATTTCTTAAATACCAAAGAGAAAAAGAATCGGAAAACGAAAAAAAATCCCGAGAAGTCATGCAGGAAGTATACCTTTTTTCCAAAGATGAAGAACAGCTTTTACTTCTGGAGAGTTTGTTGACCGAAGGGATTCATGAGGGACTCAGCATATGCATCGCCAGGGATTTAGTCAACGAACCGGCCAATGTTTTGAACCCATCAACCTTAGCGAGAGCGGCGAAACAGCAAGGAGAAATGTTCGGATTTTCCGTTACCGTAAAGGATGAAAAGGAAATTGAAGATTTAGGCCTTGACGCTTTTTTAGCCGTCGGTCGGGGCTCAAAGAACCCTCCGAAACTCATTGTTATGAAATATCACGGCAACGGTGAAAGCGATGAGGTATATGGACTCATCGGTAAGGGGCTCACCTACGACACCGGCGGATATTCTCTTAAACCCACAGACGGGATGCTCACAATGAAAATGGATATGGGCGGTTCCGCTGCTGTAATCGGAGCTATGTCGGCGATTGCGAAACAGGGCCTCAAAGTAAACATTACAGCGGTTATTGCCGCCTGCGAAAACATGATTTCCGGCGACTCCTTTAGACCCGGGGATATCATCGGTTCCTTGGCAGGCAAAAGCATTGAAGTTACAAACACGGATGCTGAAGGTCGTCTCACCCTTGCGGATGCGGTTACCTATGCCATCGAAAAGGAAGGGGCAACCCGGATTATCGATATCGCCACATTGACCGGTGCTGCCATTGTAGCTATGGGTAAAGACATCACTCCATACCTGTCCACTGATGATGAAATGGCTCATACCGTTGAACGAGCAGCCGAGAACGCGTTGGAAAAAGTCTGGCGTCTTCCGGCTGAGAAAAAATATCTGGACCTCTTGGAGTCCGATATTGCCGACATTAAAAATTCCGGTCCCCGCTCAGCAGGAACCATAACTGCAGGACTCTTCATTCAGTCCTTCACGAAGGATTTGCCTTGGGTGCATTTGGATATTGCCGGTACGGCCTGGACCGACAAGAAAAAAGATCTATGCCCTATTGGGGGTACCGGTGCCGGTGCCGGACTTTTATACCATTACTTTAAACTGATCGGACAGTTCCCGTCCATCGAAAAAAACCCTCATATTTAATATGAGGGTTTTTTTTGTCATTTTTTCAATGAAATATAAAAGCTTTATTATAAGTAGTTCTTCAACTCCCGAATATCATCGATTAATCGGTCCGCCTCTTTCAACTCCTCTTCCCCGCCGTAGCCATAGGTGCAACCAATGGTTGGAATGTCATTTTTCAGGCCGGAATCAATATCTTTTTTCCGGTCACCGATCATCAGATATTCCTTGGGAAAACGGTGTAGCACCTTCTTAAGAATCTCCGGTTTCGAAAGATATTCAAAGGCTTCCGCCGTAAAGAAATCCTCGAATATTTCTTCCAGGGGAAAGGCCTTCTGTGCATTTTTTAAATAGTTTTCGCTGCAGTTGCTTAAAAAAACCAGAATGTATCCTTTGTTTTTCAGAAATCTGAGGGTTTCCAAAGCTCCAGGATAAAGTTCAGCCCTACCCTGGCGGATCAGGCGCTGCATCTCCTGGCCAAGAACCATTCCCGCTTGATTTTTAATATTTTCCGGAAGCTCGGGCATATATGTCCCCCACATCTCTTCACGGATTAGCCCCAGGAACCGGGTTACTTCCCTGTCCGTAAGATCTTTTTCGGTAAGGTACCCCTCCTTAATCAGAAATTCCTGGGCTTTTCGAAAAGCCGGTATATAGATTTTTTCGCTGATGTGTATGGTTCCGTCATAGTCGAAAAATAAGGTTTTGATATGTTGAAACATTTTTTCCTCTCCTCTTGAAGAATTCCCGGATTAATTTTTGAATCCGCTGAGACGATTAAGAAAGTTCTCCTAAGAGATTGGCCATTTCAATGGCCGTAACTGCGGCATCAAAACCTTTATTCCCGGCTTTGGTTCCGGCTCGCTCAATTGCCTGCTCAATGGTATCCGTGGTCAGTACGCCGAAAATAATGGGCACTCCGGTATCAAGAGAGGCATTGGCAATTCCCTTGGATACTTCACTGGAAACATAGTCAAAATGCGGTGTAGCTCCGCGAATCACGGCGCCAAGGCAAATAACCCCGTCATACTTTTCACTTTTGGCCAATTTCTTTGCCACCAGGGGCATTTCAAAGGCTCCCGGAGCCCATACAATTTCCACATTTTCATCCTTCGCGCCGTGTCGTTTCAAGGCATCTAATGCTCCCGAGAGAAGTTTCCCTCCAATAAACTCGTTGAATCTTCCCACCACAATCACAAACTTTTCATCTTGTACAATCAACTTTCCTTCATAGGTTTTCATATTATTTTTCCTCCCTTTGGTCTTTTTTTGGATAATGGGTCATATGTTCCATTTTTTCCTGCTTGGTGTGTAAATAAAACGCGTTTTCATCATGGGGATCCATTTCGATCGGGACCCTTTCCACAATCTCGATGCCGTAACCGGAAAGCCCGTGGATCTTTTTCGGATTGTTGGTCATCAGTCGAATTTTTTCTACCCCTAAATCCTTTAATATTTGTGCTCCGATTCCATATTCCCGCAGATCATCAGGAAATCCTAAGGCCCGATTGGCTTCCACAGTATCCATTCCATCATCCTGCAGCTCATAAGCCCGGAGTTTGTTAATCAGTCCGATTCCCCGGCCTTCCTGGCGCATATAGACCACGACCCCTCGGCCTTCCTTTTCAATGGTCTCCATGGCTTTGTTAAACTGCTCTCCGCAGTCGCAGCGTAGGGATCCGAAGGCATCTCCCGTCAGGCATTCGGAGTGGACCCGAACCAGTACCGGCTCTCCATCGGAAACGTCTCCTTTTACGAGGGCTACATGATGTTCACCGTTCAGCGCATTGGTATAGCCATATATTGTAAAGTCTCCATGTTTTGTCGGCATATCCGCAACCGTCATACGGTTTACCAGCGTCTCGGTTTTGCTCCGATAGGCAATTAAATCCGCAATGGTAATCAGTTTCAACTCATGCTTTTTTACATACTCGATTAATTCCGGTACCCTGGCCATGGTGCCGTCCTCATTCATAATTTCACAAATTACTCCCGCAGGTTCAAGCCCCGCAAGTCTTGCCAAATCCACAGCAGCCTCGGTATGCCCGGCCCGCTTTAAGACGCCGCCTTCTTTTGCCCCTAAGGGGAAAATATGTCCCGGTTTATTAAAATCCAGAGGCTTTGCTTCAGGATCCACCAACCGCTGTATGGTCATCGCCCGCTCCAAGGCGGAAATCCCGGTTGTGGTATTGCGCTCATCTACCGAAACGGTGAAAGCCGTCTCATTTGGGTCTGTACTGTTGGTTACCATCGGTAAAATATCCAACTCCTGCAGACGCTGTCGTTCCATCGGTACGCAGATCAAGCCCCGGCCGTAGGTGGCCATAAAGTTTACGTGCTCCGTGGT
>JBEPWR010000114.1:0-5363 GCA_041642335.1 Eubacteriales bacterium | reverse complement strand
AAGGCATTAAGCAGAGAAATATCCAGTTGATGATTCAAAAAACGGTCCACCTTTAAAATATTGCCCTCCCGTACATGGCCCTCGGATCGAATTTTTTCTTTTAACAGTTCCATACAACGCCTCCCTACTTTAAAATTTGTTATCCATTATACTATAGAAACCATGAAAAAGCGACTCTTATGTCGAATCATGTCAAAACAAATCGAATTCGGAAAAACATAATGAAAACTCCGTCAAAACCCATCCAATCAAGGATTGAGTTAATATTTTTATTATGATAAAATAATGAACAGAGTATTAAAGGAAAGTTCTAAGGCTTGATTAGGTAGGACGAAGGAAACAAGAAAATTGTGTGCAGATAGGAGTATAAATTATGGGAAAATTATTTGGAACCGACGGAGTCCGGGGGATTGCCAACAAGGATTTAACCCCGGAGCTTGCGAACCGACTGGCAAAGGCGGCTGCGGAAATATTTATCAAAGAAGATCATGGAAAGGTGATTATCGGAAAAGATACGAGAATCTCCGGTGATTTGCTGGAAACCGCGATGATTTCCGGATTCTTAGCAATGGGCGTGGAGGTAATTTCCTTAGGGGTAATTCCAACCCCGGCGGTTGCCTACGGGACAAGAAAGTTAAAAGCGGATATGGGCGTGATGATCTCGGCCTCCCATAATCCTTATGAATACAACGGAATTAAGTTTTTCAATAATGAAGGCTTCAAGCTCCGGGATGAAATCGAAGAACAAATTGAAGACTATGTTCTAAGCAGTAAAGAGACGACGAAGCGCCCTGTTGGAGACCGCATTGGTCGGCTGATTGAGCTAGATGATCCGGAAAAATTTTACGGGGATTTTGTTGCGGCAACCTTAAGTGGAGACTTTAAGGGCATAAGAATTGCTATGGATGTTGCAAATGGGGCCGCATACAAAGTAGCACCCCAAACCTTCAGAAAATTGGGCGCGGAAGTTTTTGTAATAAATGATCAACCCGACGGAAAGAATATTAACGACCACTGTGGGTCCACCCATCCGGAAGTATTAACGGATCTGGTAGTGGAGAATAAATGTGATTTAGGCATTTCCTTTGACGGGGATGCGGACCGGCTGATTGCCCTGGATGAGGGCGGAAAAGTGGTGGACGGGGATCAGATCATGGCCATCTGCGGAAGCTTTTTAAAAGAGCAGGGTGCCCTTAAAAAAGATACGGTGGTAGCCACCGTCATGAGCAATATCGGCCTTGGTTTAGCCTTGAAAGAAAAAGGAATTCAGCTTGAAAAAACCAAAGTGGGCGATCGATATGTATTGGAGAAAATGAAAGAGGAAGGATACTCCCTTGGGGGAGAGCAGTCCGGTCATCTGATTTTTCTTGATCATAACACCACCGGGGATGGACTGCTCAGTGCCTTGAAACTTGTAGAAATTATCCGACATCAGAAAAAGCCTTTATCCCAACTGGCATCGATGATGGAACGATTTCCCCAAACCCTGGTAAACGCTAAAGTGCCCAACGAGTATAAGGATTCCTTAATGAATAATGAAAGGATCCTGGAGGAAATTCAAAAGGCAGAGAAGGTCTTAAAGGATGAAGGACGGGTACTGGTAAGACCTTCAGGAACCGAACCCTTGGTGAGGGTGATGATTGAAGGGAAAGATTTAGGACAAATTCAAGGATTTGCCGACAAAATTGCAAACTTGATTGAGGATCAATTCTAAAAAGGTTTAAGCTCTGGGGTTTTCAGTGAAGGAGACCCCAGGTTATTTTATGATAAAGGGGGGTGAAAGAAGGATAGCGCGGTCACCGCTGGAATATGACAAACAGGTATTAGACAAAAAAGATATTAGACAAAAAAGAATTATTGTCCAAAGCGCCAGGACTTAAAGATGAAATGTCAGTTTTTAAGTTGACGAGGAACAGGGAGTATCGATCCATCGGCGGATGCCCTGCGGTTGGTCACGACCGAAGCCGGTTTTTAAAACCCTGAAGTAATTCAGGGGACAGAGAAGCCGTGGTGATAAAAAGCATAAAGGAGAAAGCATTATGTGTGGAATTGTAGGATATATTGGAAAGAAGCAGGCCTCTTCCGTATTAGTGGAAGGTTTGCAGAAGTTGGAATATCGAGGATATGATTCAGCCGGCTTGGCGATATACAATAACGGAGAAATTAACGTGCAAAAGTATAAAGGTCGACTAAAAGTACTGGAAGACCATTTGGAGAAAAATCCCCTGGGAGGTTCCTTAGGGATCGGACATACCCGATGGGCTACCCATGGAGAGCCGAATGACTTAAATGCCCATCCCCATACCAACATGGATGGACATATTGCCGTGGTCCATAACGGCATCATTGAGAACTACGGAAAACTTACGGAATGGTTGGTGGAGGAAGGAAAGGTCTTTAAGACCGAAACCGATACGGAAGTAATCGCTCATTTAGTCGATTATTTCTATGAAGGGGATCTGGTAACGGCGGTACGACGGGCTACAAGTAAAATGGAGGGAGCCTATGCCATCGGCGTGATCAGCAAGAATGAACCGGAAAAACTTGTGGCGGTTCGTAAGGACAGCCCATTGGTTGTAGGAATCGGCAAGGGCGAAAATTTCATCGCCTCGGATATTCCCGCTCTTCTAAAACACACCCGGGAGGTATACTTCCTGGAAGACGGAGAAATGGCGGTACTGACCGAGGAGCATATTGAAATTTTCAATGAGCTTAGCCAAGCAGTACAAAAAGAGCCCTTTACCGTAACCTGGGATGTGGCTTCCGCGGAAAAAAACGGGTATGAGCATTTTATGATGAAAGAAATTCATGAACAGCCGAAGGCCATTAAAGATACTTTGTCGCCGCGGCTCAATGAAGAGGGATTTATCGAGATTGAAGAGTTTAATTTAACCAAAGAGGATATCGAAGCCTTTGACAAAGTTATGATTGTAGCCTGTGGAACCGCTTATCATGCAGGACTGATCGGGAAATTTGCATTGGAAAAGTTTGCAAAAATCCCTGCGGAAGTGGATGTGGCTTCGGAATTTCGATACCGGGATCCCTTCGTTACAGATAAAACCTTGTTTATAGCGGTAAGTCAGTCCGGAGAGACGGCGGATACCCTGGCGGCCCTACGGGAAGCCAAAAGAAGAGGCGCAAGAACCATGGCCATCACCAATGTGGTGGGCAGCCGAATTTCAAGAGAAGCCGATGATGTGTATTACACCTGGGCCGGACCGGAAATTGCAGTGGCGTCAACAAAAGCCTATATTACCCAGTTGGTAGCCTTTTATACCATCGCGCTGGATCTTGGTTTGAAAAACGGTTCCTTAAGTGAAGAAAACTACCACCAGGTAATCGAAGAGCTAAAAGGCTTTTCCGATAAAGCGGATGCGGTTTTGCAATATAAAAAAGACATTCAATTCTTAGCCGATGAGCAGTTCAACAATACCAGTGCCTTTTATATCGGCCGGGGCATTGATGACGCGGTAGCCAAAGAGGGGTCTTTAAAATTAAAGGAAATCTCCTATATTCACTCGGAATCCATTGCTGCAGGCGAACTAAAGCATGGAACCATTGCTTTAATTGAAGAGGGCACCTTGGTTGTTGCCTTAGCAACTCAGGATCACCTATATGATAAGATGGTATCGGGAATCCGGGAAGTAAAAGCCAGAGGGGCTTACGTGATTGCTCTTGCAAAAGAAGGAAATCAGGAAATTCAAAAGGCGGCGGATGCGGTGATAACCATCCCCGATACCTTTGATGAATTAACGCCGATCTTATCGGTGATTCCCCTTCAATTATTATCCTACTATATTGCCGTAGCCAGGGGTTGTGATGTGGATAAACCGAAGAACCTGGCCAAGAGTGTAACGGTGGAATAAGTGAAAATCAGCAAAATAAACATTGAAAAATAGCTAAGGTTAAAGGGAAGAGATGCCGACTGAGATCGGCGCTCTTCTTTTTTTTGCTGTTCTGATTGCCCCCGGCCCATAGGCAAAAAATGATTAATATTGACCTGAACACCAGAAAAGAGTATACTAGAGGAAGTGTGCAAAACGAAAAAATGTAATGGAGGAATTCGATTGATTAATGTAACGAATGTAAGTTTAAGATTTTCAGATAAGAAACTTTTTGAAGAGGTAAATATGAAGTTCACCCCCGGGAATTGTTACGGGGTAATCGGTGCCAACGGAGCGGGGAAATCCACGTTTCTAAAGATTCTTTCCGGAGAGGTGGAGCCCAATACGGGAGAAGTCTCCATGACCCCCGGTGAGCGAATGGCCGTATTAAAGCAGGATCATTATCAGTTTGATGAAGAGACGGTTCTGGATATTGTCATGATGGGTCACGAACGGCTTTATGAGATTATGAAAGAGAAGGACGAGATTTATGCAAAGAGCGACTTCACGGAAGAAGACGGGGTCCGCGCCGCAGAACTGGAAGCGGAATTTGCGGAACTGGACGGCTGGGATGCAGAGGTGAACGGAGAAAAGCTTCTGATGGGCCTGGGTGTTACCAAAGACCTGCACAATCAGCAACTGAAAAATCTGGACGGTTCCGATAAGGTAAAGGTTTTACTGGCCCAGGCTCTTTTTGGAAACCCTGATATTCTTCTGCTGGATGAGCCGACCAACCACCTGGACTTTAAAGCCATTACCTGGTTGGAAAACTTTTTAATGGATTATGAAAATACCGTAATCGTGGTATCCCATGACCGGCATTTTCTCAATACCGTATGTACCCATATGGTGGACATTGATTTTAATAAAGCAAAGATGTTCGTGGGAAATTATGATTTCTGGTATGAGTCCAGTCAACTGGCCCTTCGAATGATGAAAGACCAGAACAAGAAAAAGGAAGAGAAAGTAAAGGAACTGCAAAACTTTATTGCTAGATTCAGCTCCAATGCTTCCAAGGCCAAACAGGCCACATCAAGAAAAAAGATGCTGGAGAAATTGACGATTGATGACATTCAGCCTTCCACAAGAAAATATCCCTTCGTGGGCTTTAGTCCGGACCGGGAAGCAGGCAAGGAAATTTTAAGTGTGGAAGGGCTTTCCAAGACGATTAACGGAGAAAAGGTTCTTAGTAATATTTCCTTTACCCTTCGAAAAGGGGATAAGGTGATTTTGCTTGGAGAAAATGCCGCAGCAAAGACCGCCTTGATGGAAATACTGATGGGGAATATGGAAGCGGACTCCGGTACGTATCAATGGGGAACCACAACTTCCCAGTCCTATCTTCCCAGCGATAACAGCGACTTTTTTGACGGTTTGGGCCTTTCTTTAGTAGACTGGTTGCGTCAGTACTCCGAGGAAAAAGATGAGACCTATATCCGCGGATTCTTAGGGAAAATGCTTTTCTCCGGTGAAGAAGCA
>JBEPWR010000113.1:0-5446 GCA_041642335.1 Eubacteriales bacterium | reverse complement strand
TCTACTAACTATTTTACTATAAATTCGGACCTATATCTATTTCTTTTGAAATTTGCGGATATAAAAGCCGTCCATTTCATGTTTGTTCGGGAAAACCGAAATTTCTCCGGCCTTTGTAAAGAGGTTTGGCTCCTGTTGAAATTCTGTTTTCCGTTCAGTTTTTAAATCCACCGGGATAAAGTCCTGATGATTTTCCAAAAATTTATCGGTAATCCCCTGATTCTCCATGGGGTGCAATGTGCAGGTGCTGTATACCAGAACCCCTCCGGGCTTTACATATTCCGAAGCATTTTCCAAAATCTTAAGCTGCAGTTTCTGCAGCTCGGCCAAGCTTTCTTTTTGAAGGCGGTATTTAATCTCCGGCTTTCTTCGAAGAACTCCGAGACCGCTACAGGGAGCGTCCACCAGGACCCGGTCCGCCTTCCCGATATATTCTTCATCCAGCTTTTCCCCGCTGAACTGTTGGGTTTGAATCATATCAATCCCCAGGCGTTGACTATGGGCCTGAATCAGCTGTAGCTTATGGGAAAAGATGTCCCGGGCAATAACCCTGCCCTGGTTGCCCATTAACTGGGCGATATGGGTGGTCTTGCCGCCGGGGGCACTACAAAGATCCATTACTGTCTCTCCCGGTTCAGGGGCCAGAATCTTTGCCACGAGCATCGAGCTGAGATCCTGAATATGGACCCACCCCTGCTTAAGAGGTTTAAAGTCGGTAATGTTTTTCAGTCCCCGAACCTTCAGGGCTTCAGCGACCAGTGAGGACTGCTCAACTTCCAAGCCTTGTTCTTTCATATATTCTATAACTTGTTCCTTATCGGACTTTAAGGTATTTACCCGAAAATATAAGGGAGGGTTTTCAGCTGAGGCCGCAAAAAGCTCTTCCGCAAAATCCTTCGAATAATATTCAAGCAGTTCCTGAACCAGCCATTTGGGGTAGGAATAACCTACAGACAGGTATTCGATTAAATCCTTTTCTTTTTTCGGCCAGGGGATCTCCTCTTTCCGTCGGATCATATTCCGCAGTACGCCGTTTATAAATCCCTTGGAACGACTGGCATAAACCTTGGCAAGTTTTCCCGCTTCATTGGCAATGGCGAAATCCGGTACCCGGTCCAAAAACAGGACCTGGTAGGCGCCAATCTGTAAAATCAAGCGTGTGGCATTGTCCATTTTTTTTGTCGGCACTTTGGAAAAATGGTCAATCCCATAGTTCAGGGTCAGGAGTTTTTCAATGGTTCCGTAGACCAGCTCCGTTAAGAGGTTTAAATCCTTATCCCCGTAGTCTCCCTGCTTTATCTCTTCATTTAAGGCAATATTGGAATAGGTCTCTTCATACAGCACTTTACTTAAGACCCGGTAAGCTCCTTTTCTTGGGTTCATACATACGCTCCTTTTTTAATTAAAGAAAAAAGGCGACCTCAGCGCCTTTTTATCGTTATTGTCTATCTCTTAGCATGATCAGCCGGACCAATTGCAGAACCGCTGCGGCCATGGATGCTACATAGGTCAGGGCTGCGGCATTCAACACTTTTTTCGACTGGGACATTTCGGAAGCTTCAACAAATCCATTGGCTTCCAGTAAGGAAACCGCCCGGGTACTGGCATTAAATTCCACCGGCAGGGTTACAATCTGAAAAATCACGGCTGCGGCAAATAGCAGGATTCCAAGATCCAACATATTCACTCCCATGATTTCGCCGCGGAATAAAAAACCACCGATAATAAAAATCCAGGCCGTCTTCGACCCGAAGTTGGCAATGGGCAGTACAAAATTATTTCGAATCGTTAAGGGTAAATACCCCTTTGCATGCTGTAGGGCATGCCCCACCTCATGGGCGGCTACCGAAACCGAGGCGATCGAGCTTTGCTGATATACCTCCGGTGAGAGGCGAACCACCTTGCTCCTCGGATCATAATGATCACTCAATCTTCCCCGAGTCATTTCCACATTTACATCGTGCATTCCGTTCCTATCCAGAATCCCTCTTGCAACCTGAAATCCTGTAAATCCTTTTAAGGTCTGAACTTTTAAATATTTATTAAAGGTAGACTTTACTTTGCTTTGGGCATACATCGTAAAAAGTATCGCCGGTATCATTATCATTAAAGATTCAATATTCATCATCATGAAAGGCATGGGCATTTAAATCACTCCTTTAAGAAATGGCGTATTCCGTTTTCCACTTTATCAATATCCATCTCCGTATTCACACAGGGTCCTTCCGGCCGTCGGTTAACGATGGCTAACACCGGAAGTCCCTTAACATCCTGCAGTCCTGAAATCAAATCCCGCTCGCAGGCCACGGCAATAATGGCCTTCGGTTTTAACTCCAGGATTTTTCTTCTTGCCAAGGTTCCTCCGGTGGCGATTGCCAGCTGAATGCCGTATTTTTCCTTCAGTCCCACCAGATCGTCCACATTACACTGTCCACAGCGTTTACAAAGATCCGGGTTTTGGGTGACCCGAAGACCGCAGGTAGACTTTTGCAGGCAATGGGGGGTCAGAATCATAATTTCCTCCCCCTTAAAATGATACTCATTACTGAGCACTAAATGATTGTTCAGCTGAGCATAGGCGTTTCGGATGGTTTTTTTATCGTAGCCCAGAGGTTTTCCGATTCCCACGATGATCGGATACAGGATTCGAATCGAAACCTTCACCGGATTTTTCAAGGGTTTCGGTATCACCTTTTCAGCTCTAAGCATTATTATAGCATAGATTAGTAAAAAAGTTAACGCGAAAAAGACTGTGGTTAGCATAAGCAGACCATAGTTTATCAGACTTACAATCAAGGTGGACTCCCCGAGGCTTAAGGCCCATCCTCCGGCCAAAATCCCCACGCCGATCAAAAACATTAGAAAGAGTAAGGTAAGCAGTCTTTTCACGCTATTCATCCGACTCACCCAGCTTCGTATTTTCTTCGAGGGTATTTCCCGCTAAATACTCCGCAACCTTCATTCGTTTTTTGCCGCTGAACTGGATTTCCGTAATCAGAATCCGCTCCTTCCCCGTAGCAACAAGAATCCCGGCTTTTCCGACGGTTAGAATAGTTCCCGGCTCCTTCCCGGAATCTTCCCGGATCCATCGGGCTTCATGTACTTTTAGGGATTTCCCCCGGTAAGAGGTTTGGGCTCCGGGGTAAGGGTTTAGACCTCGAATAAGATTGTAAATATCCTTGGCCGGCAAGTCCCAGGAAATCCTTGCCAACTCCCTGGTAATCTTCGGCGCATAGCTTCCCTTGTTCAGCTCCTGGGGAATCGGGGTTATTTCATCATTTTTCAAGCCCTTCAAGGTTTTTAACAAAATCCTTGGCCCGAGGAGGGCTAAACGGTCATGCAGGTCTCCGGTGGTGTCTTCAGCCCCGATTTCAACAGACTCCTGTAAAAGCATATCTCCCGTATCGAGACCTTCATCCATCTGCATTGTTGTGATCCCGGTTTCTTCTTCTCCATGAATAAGAGCCCAGTGAATTGGCGCAGCCCCCCGGTATTCGGGAAGTAAAGAGGCATGTACATTAATCGCTCCATAGGGCGGGATCTCCAAAATTTCCGTTGACAGGATCTGACCGTAAGCCACGACCACAAACACATCGGCTTTCAGATCCTTTAGGATCTGATAGTTCTCCGGGGTGTTGAGTTTTTCCGGTTGATAGACGGGGATCTTCTCCTCCGTTGCCAAAATTTTTATCGGGGTTCCCTGCATTTTCTTGCCCCGGCCCTTTCGCCGATCCGGCTGGGTAAATACCCCGAGGACATCATGGTTTTTCTCATTAATTAATGCTTTAAGACAGGGGACCGCGAAATCCGGGGTCCCCATAAATACGACTCGCATATTTTCACCTTCTTTTATCTTGGGTTTTCCTTAGTCAATGATCCGGTCTGTAAACAGCACTCCGTTTAAATGGTCAATTTCATGACATAAGGCTCTTGCAAATAAATTTTTCGCTTCGATTCTGATCTCTTCCCCCTTGCGGTTTAACCCTTTTACGGTTACCGCTTCAGGACGGGCTACTTCTCCGTTCACGCCGGGAAGACTCAGGCAGCCTTCCTCGTCAATCTCCTCACCGCAGGTTTCAATAATCTCGGGATTGATCAGTTCCACAAGCCCTTCTCCCACATCCACGAGAATCACTCTTTTCAGCACTCCGACCTGGGGAGCTGCAAGGCCTACGCCATCGGCGTCGTACATGGTTTCTCTCATATCATCCAATAATGTGAGTACTCTGTCGTCTATTTTTTCTACAATTTTCGCTTTCTTACGAAGTATGGGATCTTCGTCCTTTCGGATAATTCTAATTGCCAATACGATCTCCTCCTATATAATACTGTAGGGATTAAAATCCATGCTAAGATGTACTTCATCGGGTATAAATTGTTTCCTTTTATTAATACAAACATATTTGAGAACTTTTTTCAATAGCTGTTTATCAATTTCAATGTTTTTTAACATAATTCGGTACCGGTAATTTTTGTTGATCCGGGATATAACCGAGGGGTTCGGGCCTAAAATGCACTCCTCCAGACAGTCTTTGTAGCCTTCGTTTTTTAAAATATAGCGAATGCCTTTACTGACTTTTACCGCTGTGTTGTAAACCTTTTCTTCATCTTCTCCCATCAGGTTTACCAGGTAAAGGGCTTTAAAGGGAGGGTATTCAAAGGCCTCCCGAAGAGCGATTTCCCGCTGGTAAAACCCGACGTAATCCTGCTTTATCGCTTCCTCGATACTGTAATGCTCCGGTTTATAGGTCTGAAGCACAACGGAACCCAAGTCCTCACCCCGACCGGCTCGCCCCGCCACTTGTGTCAGCAGCTGAAAGGTCCGCTCCGACGCACGAAAATCCGGGAGATTTAATATGGAGTCCGCCGCAATAATTCCCACCAGGGTAACACCGGGAAAATCCAATCCCTTTGAGATCATCTGGGTTCCGATTAAAATATCCGCCTCCCGATTTTTAAATGCCGACAGAACCTTTTCATGCGCTCCTTTTTCCGTGGTGGTATCCACATCCATACGGAGAATTCGAGCCTCGGGGAAAAGATTTTCTATGTTTTTTTCCAGTTTCTGCGTTCCGTATCCGAAATGTTTAATTGTGGTACTGCCGCACTCGGGGCACTCGGTAATCGGTTTTTTCTTTTTGCCGCAGTAATGGCAAATCAGCTCATCCGAGGACAGGTGATAGGTCATGGTGATATCACAGTCCTGGCACTTCTCCACATAACCGCATTTTTTGCAGGAAAGGAAAGTGGAAAAGCCCCGTCGATTGAGAAATAGAATGGTCTGTCCCCGTTTTTTAAGGTTTTCTTCGATTTGATTTCTCAAGCTTCCGGAAATCATGCTTAAATTTCCGACGTCCAGTTCCTCTCGCATATCCACCATTTCCACCTGGGGAAGTTGATGTCTTGTGACCCGTTTTTCAAGGGAAATCAGCTCATAAATCCCCTG
>JBEPWR010000112.1:0-5489 GCA_041642335.1 Eubacteriales bacterium | reverse complement strand
CATTGAATTTAAGGGCAATATTGGTTCGTCCCATGGCATCCTGATAAAGGATCCTCGCCTGGGTTCCAACAACGAGCTTATTTTCCTCGGCATCCCGAATCCAGACATAGTTGTCCCGGTCCTGGCCACGTCGGTTCGGATCAATGCAGTCCATAGCGGCTTTATCGGTCTTTTGAAGATCCTTAGGATCTCCACTAAGGCATACCCATCTAAAGGGTCCATAGCCATAGTCAAAAAGCTCCGGCCCCATAATATCCTCCACATAGGATGGGAAAATAAAACCGTCCTTATCGTCAATCTTATTTTTCGAAATTTCTTTTACCCCGGCATCGTAAACCGCCTTCATAAACGAGTTTCCATAGTCAAAGAAATAGGTTCCCCGCTCATCCAGAATCTTGATCAGCTCAAAATGTTTTTTCAGGGTTTCATCAACGAGTTGCTTAAACTTCTCCCGATCCGTCTGGAGTAATTCCGTTCGTTCCTCAAAAGTCAGTCCCTGAGGACAGTATCCGCCGTCATAGGCTGCATGACAGGAGGTTTGATCGGATAACAGTTCAATCTTTTCATTGTTTTCCACCGCATATTCCAGTAAGTCCACAATATTCCCGTGATAGGCAATGGAAATGGGTTCTCTTTTTTGCATATATTCCTTGGCGGTCTCAAAAACTTCCTCCAGATCATCGGAAATTTTGCTTACCCATCCCTGATCGTAACGGGTTTTGATTCGGGAATAGTCCACCTCCGCCACAATACCGACACCATTGGCAATTTCAATGGCTTTCGGCTGAGCTCCACTCATCCCCCCAAGTCCGGAAGAGACGAACAGGTGTCCGCGAAGGTCTTCGTCATCCTTAATTCCCAATCGCTTTCGTCCTGCATTAACGATGGTATTAAAGGTCCCGTGAACAATTCCCTGAGGTCCGATATACATCCATCCTCCGGCAGTCATCTGACCATAATTCGCTACACCCATTTGCTCTGCGATATCCTGATCTTTGGTATTATCAAACATTCCGATCATTAACGAATTGGTAATAATGACTCTCGGGGCTCTTGGGTGAGATTTAAATAAACCCAGCGGGTGTCCGGATTCCATAACCAATGTCTGGTCCACGGTCAACTCTTCCAGGTACTTTTTAATCAAGCGGTACTGCATCCAGTTTTGACAAACCCGACCGGTTTCTCCGTAGGTAACCAGTTCATAAGGATATAGGGCGATATCAAAATCCAGATTGTTGTCAATCATCACCTGCATCGCTTTTCCTTCAAGGCAGTTACCCTTATACTCATCAATTGGTTTTCCTTTGATTTCACCCTTCGGTCTGAATCGATATCCGTAAATTCTTCCCTTGGTCATTAACTCCTCTAAAAATTCGGGAGCTAAGGTGTCGTGCATGGATTCGGGAACATAACGGAGGGCGTTTTTCAACGCCACCTCCGTTTGATCCTTTGTTAATTTAAACCCTCGGTTGGGTGCTCGCCGGATCCCCTCCTGAAAAATCGGGGGCTCCGGTAATTCGCTGTCCAACTTTATGGTCATTGCCTGTGATATATCAAAATTACTACTCATCCAGGATCGCTCCTTCCTAAAATAATCCGATAATGGTTCCTTCTTCATCAATATCCATTTTTTCAGCTGATGGTACTTTAGGAAGCCCCGGCATAGTCATTACATCTCCGGTCAGGCATACAATAAATCCTGCTCCCGCCGATACATTCACTTCCCGTACGGTAATGTCAAATCCGGTTGGTGCACCTAACAGGGTCGGATCATCGGATAAAGAGTACTGAGTTTTCGCCATGCAAATCGGTAGGTTGTCCAATCCGATTTCTTCAAGCTTTTTGATTTGTTTTTTCGCTTTACCGGTAAAGATTACCTGGTCTCCACCGTAAATTTCTCGAACGATGGTTTCAACTTTTTCAGGGATTGATTTATCCACATCGTACAAGGGCTTATAGTTTGCTTCGCCTTTTTCAACAATGCTTACAACCTTCTCCGCAAGCTCAATACCGCCTTCTCCACCTTTGGTAAAGACTTCACTTAAGGCAACTTCCACGCCAAGTTCCTGGCATAGTTCCCGTAATGCTTTGATTTCCTCTTCCGTATCTGATGGGAATCGGTTCATGGCCACTACTGCAGGCAGACCGAACTTTCGAATGTTTTCCACTTGTTTTTTAAGGTTTACAAATCCGGCTTTCAGCGCCTCTACATTTTCTTCCTGTAAGCTCTTTTTATCTACTCCACCGTGCATCTTCAGTGCCCGGATAGTTCCAACGATTACTACCGCTTCAGGATTCAGTCCACCATATCGGCATTTAATATCCAGGAATTTCTCTGCACCAAGGTCTGCACCGAATCCGGCTTCTGTTACTGCATAATCTCCGAGTTTAAGCGCCATTTTCGTTGCCATAATACTGTTACAACCATGAGCTATATTCGCAAAAGGTCCACCATGGATAAATGCCGGCGTGTTTTCTAAGGTTTGTACCAGGTTCGGCTTAATGGCATCCTTTAATAGTAATGCTAAAGCTCCCTGAACATTCAACTCTTTTGCTAGAACCGGTTTATTTGTCCGGGTATAGGCAACAATAATGTTTCCAAGTCGTTCCTTAAGATCCGCCAGGCTATTGGCCAGACATAAGGTCGCCATAATTTCCGATGCAACGGAGATCATAAAACTGTCCTGTCGGGTAAATCCGTTTCCTTTTGGTCCAAGACCCACGGTCACTTCCCGTAAAGCCCGGTCATTCATATCCAGAACCCGTTTCCATACAATTTGTCGCATATCAATATCCAGTGAATTTCCTTGATGAATATGATTGTCTATTGTAGCGGATAATAAGTTGTTTGCCGTAGTAATCGCATGCATATCACCGGTAAAGTGAAGATTGATATCTTCCATCGGTACTACCTGGGCATAACCACCACCGGCTGCACCACCTTTAACGCCGAATACCGGTCCTAATGATGGTTCTCTAAGGGCAATTGCGGTTTTTTTGCCGATTTTATTCAGCGCCTGGCCCAAACCTACCGTGGTCGTTGATTTTCCTTCGCCTGCGGGAGTCGGGTTGATTGCGGTTACCAGAACCAATTTTCCATTTTCCTTGCCTTCCAAACGGTCAAAGAGATCAAGAGAAACTTTCGCTTTATAATGTCCATACATCTCCAGTTCGTCGCTGTTGATTCCTGCCTCCTCGGCGATTTTGGAAATATACTGCATTTCTGCCTTCTGTGCAATTTGAATATCTGTTAACATTTTATCTCTTCCTTTCTATATTGTGATAATATTATGATATCTTTTCAGCGTCAATTTTACGTCAAAAAAAACACCCTAAATATTTTTTTTTAGAGTGTTTCACTGGTAGACTTTGATAATTTTTTCATTATATATTTTCGTCAGATCAAGAATTTCTCCTGTGATCACTTCCCGGGTTTCCTTTCGAATGATCTGGACCATGGGTCTGGCAGGAAAAGAAGCATTGAATTTTCTCACCACCGCATTTTTCCCCGAACTTAGTTCAATTACTCTGCCTTCAAGATATATTTCGAAACTTTGCAAAAAAGCCTGTACAAAATCCCCGTCAAAAATTTCTCCCTGATAGACGATAAGGTACTCCACCACATCACTAAAGGACCATGCTTTACGATATACCCGGTCCGTGGTCAGTGCATCGAATTGATCACAGATCCCTACAATCCTTGCAAAAGGATGAATTTGCTGACCTTTCAAGCCTCTGGGATATCCTTTTCCGTTAAACCATTCATGATGGTCCCGGATAATCCGGCGGGAATCCTCACATAAAAGATCCAATCCCTTGACCAGTTCGTAACCCTTTGTGGTATGCCTTTTGATCTCCCGGTATTCTGTATCGCTGAGATTTTTAGATTTTTTTAAAATCTCTTCATCAACGCCCACCTTGCCGACGTCATGTAAGAGGGCTCCCAGTCCGATCTTCTTTAAGGACCTTTTGCCGTAACCCAGACTTTTCCCGAGAATCATTGCAAGGATGCACACATTGACCGAATGTTCAAAAGTATAGTTATCCGTGGACCGGACTTCCGTGATATCAATCAGCAGCTTTTTACTCGCCAGGATTTCCTGCAGTACTTCCTCGATAAGCTTTTCAATTTTTTCAAACTCCGGATTTCGATTGGCTTTTAACCGAAAAAAGCTCTTTGCAAACTGATCCTGGATTTTCTTTTGGGTATCTTGAATAACCCCTTCCATAATTTCCAGAGGATATTTATGATTCCAATCGATATAGATCTCCGTTACTTCATAATTTTTCATCCGTTTAATAAAGGGGGCTTTAATATATTCTCCTTTATGAAGCAGCAGCTGATCTTCTTCGGTAAAAATCGGTTTTGCCAAACGCATACCCGGTTTTAACGTCTCTTTTCTAATTCTCAGCATGGATGTCTGTCCTCCTTGACCGATATTATATGATTTTGCATACCGATTATGTTATAACCCGGTTATTTCGAATTTTCTTTGCCAGGCTTTCAATTTTTCTAAAACGATGGTTTACACCGGACTTCCCTACGGGAGGAGACATCATCTCTCCCAGTTCTTTCAGGCTTGCATCCTCATGCTTGATTCTAAGTTCCGCTAACTCCCGTAAACCTTCCGGAAGTTCATCCAGGCCGATGGTCCGCTGGATAAGATGGATATTTTCCAGCTGCTTTACCGAAGCGTTTACGGTTTTGCTGAGATTTGCGGTTTCGCAGTTGACAATCCGATTGATATTGTTGCGCATTTCCTTTAGAATTCTGGCATTTTCCAATTCCAGCAAGGCATTATGCGCGCCGATAATATTTAGGAGTTCCACAATTTGATCCCCTTCTTTTAAATATACCACCTGATATTTCTTTCGGGGAACGATTTTCGCATTCAAACCGAAGGAATTAATCATGGCTTGGATCCCCGTTGCGATGGGGAGGTTCTTTGCCACAAATTCCAAATGATAGGTTTTTTCCGGAGCACTGATGGAACCCCCTGATAAAAAGGCCCCCCGTAAATATGCCCGCTTACAGCACCGGTTTTCAAAAATCTCATCCTTGGGAAAATCAGCAATATATTCCCGGGCACCGGATTCCTTTATCAGTCCGAGTTCTGTCAGAATTCTCCGACTACCCATGGTATGGGTGATCACCATCAAGTAATAATTGGATTTTTTAAAGCTGGAATTTTTCCGTACTCTAATCTCCGGATTTATGGCGAAGAGGACTTTTATCAGTTTGAAAATCTTACGGGCCACCGCGGGATTTTCCACTGAAATTTTGAGATTGAACTTCTCTTCCCCTGCAGTGATCGCAGCACCGTTAAGCCCTATCAGCGCCGCTAGTTCCGCTTTATTACAACAACTTTTTTCCGCTTCCAGGCGGGCTAATTCTCCTTTGGTCTTTAACGAAAATGACATTTTCTCACGTCCTAACTCTTCGGTATCCGCTTTTTATACAGGCGCAGGGCCTGCTCAATAATTCTTTT
>JBEPWR010000111.1:0-5526 GCA_041642335.1 Eubacteriales bacterium | reverse complement strand
AAGTTTTCCGACATTTCCTCATTGGAACGGTACACGGGATTGTCGGTTTGAACCAATGTTTCATTTCCTGTGGATAAGGTAATTCCCGCCACTCCGGCGATCAAAACAGCAAAAATTAGTAATGTGGTAAATAATGAACGGATCGGGTGATTTTCCAGAATCGAACCGATCCATGCAAATAATTTTTCCATGTTTCTGCCTCCTCAAGTTTCGCAATGTTAGTAAGTACTTACATAAAATATAATGGAAATTCTCCTTGTTGTCAAGTTTTCTTTTCCGCAATCAAAAAAACACCGGGACTTATCCGGTGTTTAATCTACGTAATTTATAGAAATTTTTTGTCTATAGAGAGGCGTTTCCAGTCATATTGAGAAGCGTTTTCGCCATAAAACTCGGAGACTTTTTCATATCATCATTAAGCCATTTTTGAATAACCCCGATGGATCCCGTGATGGAATAAGCATAAACGTAGTCTGCATCATCTTGGGAAAGTCCAAGATGTTTGGTTAAGTCTTCCATGTACTTTCCATAGATAAGATTCAATACCCGCTTTTGAAAGTGCATATCCCCCCGTTCGCTGAGTAAAAGTTTACAGATCTCCGCATTTTCCTCAATATATTCGAAAATTCCCTCCAACATTTCCAGAGATACCTTCGGCATTTCATCATAAATATAAGGAGAAAGATGGGCTTCCACATTTTCAATGAGCTCATCCTGAATTTTTTTCATTAAATCGTATTGATCAGTATAATGTGCATAAAAGGTGGACCGGTTGATATCCGCTTCCTCACAGATTTCTTTGATTGTGATTCGGGAAATTTCCTTTTGCTCAAGAATTTTGACAAAGCTTTTTTTCAACAGCATTTTCGTCACTTTCACTCTTCGATTTTCTTTTGGTTTTTTTATGACGCTCTCTTCCATCTTTTTTCCCTCCTGTATTTTTTCCCTCCTGTATTATTGTACCGCTAATACTTTCTCTCGAAATAACCCTGTCAAATTCTATATCATGTTCTTGTTATTAAATTACGCTACATTTATACAATAATTGTCGAACTCGCAACATAAATAATGAATATGTACTTTTTATAACACATCGAAGGTATTTGATGATTGAACATTCCTGCTATTCTTATTATATTATAATTATAAAGAAAAGCAACACCGTGTTGCATAAAACCCATCACCTTAGGAGGCGTTCCCGTGAACAACCTTTTTGAAACCACGACAAAATACCGAAAAATTATTTTTATCACCTTTATCACCCTTGCCCTTATCAGCGGTTTGCTAATGCTCGGCGTATCAATCAACTATAATATGGTGGATTACCTCCCCCAGGATACCCGTTCCACAGAAGCCTTATCCATTATGGATGGGGAATTTAACGAAGACCTTCCGAATGCCCGCCTGATGCTACAGGAGGTTTCATTGCAGGAGACCTTGGAATTCAAAGAAGAGATCCGCAGAATTCCCGGCATCGTTTCTGTTGAATGGCTCGATGATGTCTTAGGGAAAGATATTCTGCTTAATACTCCATTGGAACTATTGGATTCGTCCATAATTGAAAACTATTATTTGGAAAACACCGCCCTGCTCGATCTTACAATCGAACGGGGAATGGAATCTACAGCGGTCAATGCCCTTCGCGAGCGGTTGGATGAATCCGACGCGGTGGCGGGTCAAGCTGTTAACACTGCAGCATCTCAGGATATGGCGGTTTCGGAAGTGTTAAATGCCTTATTGATATTACTACCGATCATCTTGATTATTCTTATTCTTTCTACCGCTTCCTGGATCGAGCCGCTGTTGTATCTGATTACGATCGGTATTGCGGTACTGATTAATATGGGAACCAATATCTTTTTCGGAGAAATCTCCTTTGTCACCCAAACCGTCAGTCCTATTCTTCAATTGGCAGTTTCACTGGATTACGCGATTTTTCTGATGCATAGCTTTAATGAGCACCGAAAACTGAATGAACCCCGGGAAGCCATGGTTCTCGCGTTAAAAAATGTTCTGCCTACGGTCGCTGCCAGTGCAGGGACCACCATCGTGGGTTTTTCAGCCCTAATCTTTATGCGTTTCGGCATCGGGGCGGACTTGGGAATCAACTTGGTAAAAGGTGTCTCCTTGAGCTTTCTGTCGGTAATGCTCTTTTTACCGGCTTTAACGTTAATCAGTTTTAAAGTGCTGGACCGAACCAAGCATAAAAATTTCATCCCAAGTTTTCATAAAATCGGTAAAGGAATTGTCCGGATTCGAGTGCTTTTTCTGATTCTTGCTGTGATTATTGTCCTTCCCAGCACACTGGCCCGCTCGGAAATCACCTTCCTCTATGGTACCGGTGAGGTTGCAGAAGATACCGAGGCTGGTCAGGATCAGGAAAAAATCAATCAGGTATTTGGCAAGACCAATCCGGTTGTACTGCTGGTTCCAAAGGATGAACCCGGTAAAGAAGCGGAGTTTACCGAAGAACTCGAATCAATCCCCCAGGTGGGTAATGCTGTTTCCTATGTCACTGCCGTGGGTTCTGAAATTCCCCGGGAGTTTGCTCCCCAGGATGTGGTTGATCAGTTTTATTCCGAAAATTACACCCGAATTATTGTGTATCTGGATACTCCGGCGGAAGGTGAACAAACCTTCGAGTTGATTGAAAAAATAACTTCAACTGCAGAAGAAAGTTATGACGAGATATACTTAGCAGGGGAAAGTGCCTCTTTATACGATATAAAAAATGTGGTGGAAGCGGATACCCGAGTGGTAAACCTTGTAGCCATTGCCGGTATCTTTATCGTTTTGCTTCTGACCTTCCGTTCACTGACGATTCCGATATTCTTAATTCTTGCCATCGAATCAGCGATCGGAATAAACCTATCCTTTGCTTATTTTACCGGAAGTGCTCTTAGCTATATCGGATACTTGATTATCAGTACGATCCAGCTGGGTGCAACAGTGGATTATGCAATTCTGATCACCAGGAATTATCTAACCGATCGGCAGATGCTCTCAAAAAGGGATGCAATGAGAAAGACTCTTTCCGAAAATATCGTGGCAATTCTGGTGTCCGCCGGAATCCTATCGATTTCCGGATTTATCCTGGCAGCTACCTCCAGTAACTCTATGATCTCGGAACTTGGAACCCTACTGGGACGTGGAACGGTCTTATCCTTTATTATGGTGGTCTTTGTTCTTCCCGCATTATTCATTCTCTTTGATCGGGTTGTGGCAAAAACCACAATGAATCACGGCTTCCACCGCTCGAAAAAGTAGTGCAACATCATTCTTAGAATCTTACAATAAAGGAGTTTTTACAATGAAAAAAGTGCTAAAGGTTTTCCTTATTTTTATCCTTCTGATTTCCATGACCCTCTCTCCGGTCATTGCTCAGTCCGCAACGGAAAAAGAAGAAGTGGTTTATGGATTGTTGGAGTTTGATGGGAGTTTAGAGAGTCTTTATGTCGTTAACCGTTTCCCGGAGACCGCTGTTCAAGCCTCCGATGGTCAAATTATTGATTACGGTTCTTATACTGATATCCGTAATATGACCACCTCCGAAGAGATTGAAATCTCCGGTGATGAAATCTCCGTAAACACCTCGGCAGAACAGTTTTTTTACCAGGGAACCCTCGAAGATCAAGAACTTCCCTGGGAAGTTTCCATTGAATATCTTTTAGACGGTCAGGAAGTCGCTCCATCGGAGCTGGCCGGTCAGAGTGGGAAGATGGAATTGATCATCGATATCCAAGAAAATCCCTCCGTGAATTCCGCCTTTTATGAAAACTATCTGTTGCAGGTTTCAGTTACATTGGATACGGAAAACTTCTCCGACATCGAATCCGAGGACGGGACCATCGCCAGTGCCGGTAGAAATCGGGTGATCAACCATACGGTTATGCCCGGCGAGGATGCCAGAATTTCTGTGCGAGCCACTGCCGAAGACTTTTACATGGAAGAAATCGAGTTTAGTGCTCTCCCCTTTTCTATGGCCATCGATGTTCCCGTAGCCGGGGACCTGATGGAAGAGGCCGAGACATTATCGGAAGCCGTTTCCGATTTATATGAAGGGGTAACATCATTAAATTCCGGTATCAACGATTTATCCGGAGGTGCTCAGGACCTGAATGCCGGTGCATCGGATTTTGGAGAAGGCATACAGTCCCTTAGCGGCAACTCGGAAGATCTCCTCAGTGCTTCGCGACAAATTCGGGAAGCTCTGGATCAGATCAATAATCAGCTTGCACAGCAGGAAGATCCCACCGCACAGTTCGAAGAGCTCTCTCAGCTCTCCGACGGACTTCGGGAGCTGGCTCAGGGGCTAAATAAAATGGCTGACGGGATGTATGAATTAAATGAAGCGTATAATACAGCATACAGTGAACTGGATTCCGCTATTTCTGAAATTCCCGACGGGGAAATAGATCCGACGCCCCTTTACGGACTTGTAGGGAGTGATGAAGAGTTAACCGCTTCCCTCAACCAACTGATGGAGTTTTACGGCGCAGCAAAGACCACTAAGGGGACCTATGAAGCGGTTCGGGAAGTATTTGAATCAACGGGTCCTGCGCTTGAATCCTATGTCACCTCCCTTGATGCAACCAATGACGCTTTGCTGGAGATGGCCGACAATCTTGACGGGTCTATCCCCACCGGCGAAGAAGAAAATCCGCTTAGGGAGTTAAAAAATGGCATGGCGGAACTCGGGGAAAATTACCACGGTTTTCATGCGGGCCTGGATGACTATATGCAGGGAGTGCAGGACCTTTCCACGGGTTATCAGGAAATTGAAGGGGGCATCGCCTCTCTGGCCGGAGGACTCCGGGAAGTAAGTAGCGGTGCCGATGAGTTGGAAGCCGGAACCGGTGAGCTGAATGAGGGTGTCAAAGATCTGCCGAATACCATACAGGAAGAAATGGACCGTGCGGAGGCTCTGTACGATACCTCGGATTTTGAACCGGTATCCTTCGTTTCGGAAAAAAATCCGCAGGTCACCTCAGTGCAGTTTGTCTTTAGAACTCCAACCATTGAACTTCCTGAAGAACCACCTTCTGAAGTGGAAGAATCCGAAGAGTTGAGTTTTTGGCAAAAACTACTGAAACTGTTCGGTCTGTATAACGAATAATTAAATTATAAAATACTAAAAAAGGAGCCCTTCGGCTCCTTTTTCGTTTACATTAATCCGATCATCCGCCACCAGGTATAGTATACTCCGAGAAGGACAATCGGTAAAAGAAAGGTCAATGCAAGGCCGTAACGGGCTACCAGTTTACTCTCAAAAAATTCTTTCCCATTGCCGATGATAAGAATTACATTATGAAAGGGAAGCATATAATGGGTGCATACGGACACATGGATTACAAAAACCAGCCCGAGCATCGGAGCCACCCCTTCCCCAATCAACATAAGGCTGGGCACCACCACGGAGAGGGTAGTGATATTGCTTCCAAGAACCATATGCATAGCAACCGAAAGAACCATCACAATCAGTATATACCCAATTCCGAACTCCTTCGGCAACCAGTCACTTAAGGG
>JBEPWR010000110.1:0-5550 GCA_041642335.1 Eubacteriales bacterium | reverse complement strand
CATTATCAGTCGGAGATGCTTTTGATGGATGAACCTTTTAAATCTCTGGATTATGATCTTCGGATCAACATGGTCGATATGCTTCGAAGTCTTTGGATCCAGTGGAAAAATACCGTGGTGTTTGTCACCCATGAAATTGACGAAGCTCTGCTTCTGGGCAGTCGAATCGTTGTACTTTCCAAAAACCCCTGCACCGTGGATCAGATCATTGAGCTGAAGACCCCTCAGCACCATAGAAATCTTAATGACCGGGAATCCAATGAGGCAAGGCGCAGGATTATTGACAGTCTTTCTCAGGAAAGGCATCAGGAAAAGCATCAGGAAAGGCATCAGGAAAGGCGTAATGAACCCTGCAGGAACGTCTGCTGAAGGAAACCGTACAATCGATAAATTAAAGCGTGAGCTAACAACAAAGCATAATCTATAAACAAAACATAATCTATAAAATGCATAATCCAACAACAAAGCAATTCCATAAAAACAGAAGAAAAGGAGATTGGAAAATGAAAAAAACAGGAATGATATTTTTAATGCTGCTGCTTGCAATGACATTGATGGTAGCCTGCGGGTCCGATGAGGAAGTAAATGGAAATGGCGCGGAAAATGAACAGCAGGAAGCGGATCAAGAGGGAACAGATCAAGAAGGAGCGGACCAGGAAGGAACAGATCAGGAAAAAGAACCGACGGAAGAAGAGCAGACGGAAACGGAAAATGAGGGAGAAGCCTTTGAGGTAAAGGTCGCAGCCCCCGCCGGAGCACCAACCCTCAGTATGATCCGGATGTTTAAGGAAGACCCTTCCTTCGGAGAACGGGCGGAAGTGGAATACGAATCGGTTCAGTCCCCGGATTTGATGGCGTCAAGAATTCTCTCCGGAGAGGTGGATATTGCCATTGTTCCAACCAATCTTGCGGCATCCTTATACCAGCGGGGTGCGGATTTTCAGCTGGCAGCCTCCAGTGTATGGGGCATACTCTATATGTTGGGAAATGAGGAAATCAGCGACTGGGAAGACTTAAAAGGACGGGATATTCATACCCTGGGAAGAGGCTTGACTCCGGATATTATTCTGCGTCACGTCTTATCCGCCAACGGCATTGACCCCGATGAAGATGTGAATCTTCATTATATGGGAGGCGCGACGGAACTGGCCCCGGCATTTATTTCCGGACAGATTGAGTTGGCCGTAATTCCCGAACCGGCGGTATCCAAAGTGCTGATGAACCGGGAGGATGCCCGGGTGCTGTATGATCTGCAAGAGGAATGGAGCAAGAGTACGGAAGGTGAGGATGCCTATCCTCAGGCGTCCCTGATTATTCATAAGGATCTGATTGAAAATGAAAGCGCCTTTGTCGAAGCCTTTTTAGCGGAATATGAAAGCAGCATTGACTGGCTGTTCGAGGACCGGGAAACCGCCGGAGAGTACAGTGAAGAACTGGGCATCGGCATGAAAAAAGGCGCGGTTGTTCAGGGGCTTGACCGGATGAATATTGACTATCAGAGTGCATCGGAGGCAAGAGACGCGGTTGAGACCTATTTCGAAGTGCTTTTAGAGGCGTCACCGAAAACCGTAGGGGGGCAGGCTCCGGATGATGGCTTCTATTTCGACAACTAAGCATTCCCCCTTGCAGAAACTGCAGCAAAAAGAGGTCCTATATAAAATTTTCTCCACCCTGCTGATTCTACTGATCTGGCAGGTTGTGGCTTCGGTGGTGGACCGGGAAATGATCATTCCCGCTCCCGCTGCCACCTACCAGGAGATGGTTCGTATCATGTCGGAACCAAATTTCTTCCTTATTATCGGAAACACCGTAAAACGGGCGTTGATCGGCTTCTTGATCGCCTTGTTTGCAGGGATTACTTTGGGCGTTCCGGCTGGATACTCCAAAACCTTTTACAATTTTTTAAAGCCTCTGGTACTGATCAATCGGGCGGTGCCCACCATGGCCATTATTCTTTTGGCCTTGATATGGCTGGACTCCGAACGAGCTCCGGTGCTGGTGGGATTTGTGGTGATCTTTCCTATCCTTTACGAGAGTATTGTCCAGGGAATTCGAAATGTTGATAGTAAGCTGATTCAAATGATGGATCTGTATGATATTAAGGGGTTTTCGCGGTTCAAGGATCTTTATCTGCCCTCCCTGGCCTCCTATTTGCAAAGCGGAATGATTGCCGCCATGGGGCTCAATCTTAAAATTATCGTGGCTGCGGAGGTGTTGAGCCAGCCGGCCCTGTCCATCGGGACAAGCTTTCAGATCGAGCGGGTTTACTTAAATACCGCCGGGGTTTTCGCCTGGGCCTTTATTACGATTATCTTAGCGGCCATTCTGGAAGGCGGCCTGGAACTGCTTCATGTTAAGAAGAGACCATAGTCCATATCGAAAAGAGTCTATTCCGGAAATGATAAAACTGGTCCGTAGACTTTTTTCTTTTTGCTAAAGACTTGTCGGGACATGTTATAATGCAGTATATGCAATGATAGAAATATAAGGGGGATACAACCTTGAATTTTGTGGAAAAGATGCAATCAATCATTATTCATTAGCCATTGCGGTAGCCTCTTTTCCGGAATCCCCCTTAATCGCTCTGGCCCTGGTTGTGGGACCCTTAATTGAATTACCGGTCCTGGCAGCGGTATCACAAATGCTTTTGGGAATCCGAAAGTTTGCTTCGAATACTTCCTGATAAAATCAGCCACAAATTCTCATTCCTTGATTTATATCACAGTTTAATCCCGAAAAATCGGGTAATATATAAGTAAAGATGCTGATCGAAAGTGATCGCACACAGGAATTTCAATTTTAAGGAGTGGTTTTAATGGACAGAAAAAAATTAGAAGAAGAATTTAAAGAGGAAATCGGATTCGTACCTCCCGGCATTATGGTATCCCAGAACTTCGGTGAGGACTTTCAAAAGATCATTTCGGAATATCACCATGAAATATGGGGAAAGGGCGTAATTCCCTTAAAGTATCGGTATTTAATCGCGCTGGCCACCGCCGTCTTTGATGAAAATGAGACCCGGGCCAAGCTGGAAATGGGCAAGGCGATTAAAAACGGCGCAACGAAAGAAGAGATTCTGGAGGTCCTGAAGCAGCAGGTTTGGATGAAGGGCGCACCGACACTGGTGCAAATCGCCCCATTAGTGAAATACATGAACAGTAAATTATAAGGGCAAAAAAGACAAGAAGACAAGGGGACAGGGACCTGTCTGATTTTAATGTTAAAATCAGCTTAGGTCCTTTTTTCTTTGGTATAAAATCGCAACTTCAAGACCTGGAAATTCAGCGTACGAGAGGCGAAACTTTCATACCGGAATAAGAAGTTCCGTAGTATAATATATTAACAGAATAATCACTAAAATTAAGATGATGAAAATTCATAAAATCAATAATAGCAAAGGACACCCGAAGGTAGCTATTGTTCTCTCGTTTTTTATGGTATGGGAGTTTGAATGGATGAAACAGGCCTTATAATGGACCATGGGGGAGGAGAAACAGTTGAAAATTGCAGTGATTAATGGTACCGAGGTAAAGGGATGCACCTATCGGATAAAAGAAACTTTTTTACGGGAATTCCGGGAAAACAATGAAATTGTGGAGTTTTATCTGCCGAAGGATTTTCCCCATTTTTGCAGCGGTTGTAAAACCTGTTTTTTTAAAAGCGAGCTGCTTTGCCCTCATGCCCAAGATGCGACGCGGATTTGGAACGGGATTATGGGAGCGGATCTATTGGTATTTGCCTACCCGGTTTATGCCCTCCGAGCCCCGGGACAAGTAAAGGCGTTACTGGACCATTTTTGCTGTCACTGGATGGTGCATCGACCGGAGGAGGCCATGTTTTCCAAACGGGCAGCCATTCTTACCCAAAGTATCGGTGCCCCCAACCGTTCGGCCCAGAGGGATGTAAAAACCAGTCTAAGCTGGCTGGGGGTATCCTCAATCCGCTGTTTGGGCTTTGGACTGATGGAAGGGGTTATCTGGGAGGAGTTGTCGGAGAAAAGAAAATCGGCCATAGAGAAAAAGACTACGGCTTTTGCACGGCGCTTTACAGATCTGAAGCCTGCGAAAATGAGCGTGAAAGTGTATTTGAAATTTGCCCTGTGTAAGTTTATCCATAAGTCCACCCTGAAAAAAGAAACGGTCCCCTCTGCAGATAATCAGCATTACATCGATAAGGGATGGATAAAAAATCCGCATTAGGAAAGCGGCTTTTGGCTTCTCAGCGACTTTGCTGGGGGTTCTAAAGAAGAAAAGGAAATATGAATATAAATAAGAATATGAAAAAGAATATAAAAAAAGCTCCACAGTCGTGGAGCTTTCTGCATGTTATCAATTCTTCAACGGTTCACTTCTCTATTCGGACCAATCCGCTTACTCAAAATCCCCTCGATTTAGAATGAAGGATTCGTTATTTTGAAGGACCATTTCCTCGGTTCGTTCCAAGGACCGTCGTATACGGTTTTGCAGCGCTTCGGACTCGATACCGAAGGCTCCGAAATTATCGATGGTCTCGGCTACCGGCAGAATCTCGTAGCCATAACCGCCGCCGCTGGAATATCGGTGTACCCACAACGGAGTATATTCCACGGAAGTTCTTTCGGTCTCTTCCGTAAGCGAACTCTTTTGGAACGTGGTATGAACCATTAATCCGTCTTCCGTATACTGGGCATTGGCGGTATAGTTTTTCAGCGTTTCCTCCCGCTGGTTGGAAATCAGATTTCCCATAGAGTAGACCACTAAGGTTTCATGACCGTCACTTTCAATGATCTCCATCGGCTGCACCACATGGGGATGGCTTCCGAAAATCACATCTACGCCAAGCTCCGACAAGTCTTCGGCCAATTGGGTTTGATAAGTGCTTTCCTCCCGGTGATATTCATTTCCCCAGTGCATAAAAAACACAATAATATCGGCGCCGTCATCCTTCATGTTGTTGACGATCTCTTCCATTTCGGCAACCGCTTCATCCTGATTGTCATCATGAAAAGTATTCATCAGCGGGATCATATGGGAGGGAACCCGAATCCCGTTTAAGGAAATCTCCTCACCCATTTTTTCCGTTTCATAGGTGTATGCGGTCATGCCGACTTTGATGTTGTCCCGCTCTTCAATAACGTATCTCGGTTCTGATTCGTCGCTCCGCGTTCCAAAAGGGGTCAGTCCCTGATCTTTTAATACTTCCAAGGTTCTGTACAAACCCGATTCTCCGGTGTCATAGCTATGGTTGTTGATGGTGCTGATAAATTGAAAACCGGTGTCGTAGAGGGCTTCGCCTAAGGCATCCGGGGTGTTGAACATGGGAAAACTGGAATAACCCCGTTCCGGACCGGTAAAGGTTGTCTCCAGATTGGCTATATTAATATCGCTGTGTTCCAAGTACGGCTTAAGGTTTTCAAAGTTATCCTGGAAGTCGTAGATATCGTTCGCAGCGTCGTACTGGGCGTCCAGCTGACTTTGGTGCACCATAACGTCTCCAACGGCGGTGATGGTAATTTCCGTGAACTCTTCAACTTCCTCTTCGGGCTCATCCGGTTCATCCGCTTTATCCGAC
>JBEPWR010000109.1:0-5571 GCA_041642335.1 Eubacteriales bacterium | reverse complement strand
ATATAAATCGAATCGGACTGCCTTCAAAACCGAAGTTCTCGCGGATTTTGTTTGTTAAGTATCTTATATAGGAGAAGTGTGCAAGTTTTTTGTCATTGATAAACAGGATAAATGTTGGAGGCTTAACTCCTCCCTGGGTTGCGTAATAAATTTTCAATTTCTTACCCTTATCTGATGGCGGTTGATTCAACAGTACCGCTTCACCGATAATTTCATTGAGTACCCCGGTTTTCAGACGCATGGCATTTTGATTTGCCACAGCCTTGACTGACTCCAATATTTTGTTGGTCCGCTGCCCTGTTAATGCTGAAATAAATAGAATCGGAGCATAATAACAAAAGGACAGTTCATTACGGATATCCTTAATAAAGGTATTCATCGTCTTGGTATCCTTTTCCACAAGATCCCATTTATTAATCACGATGATTAATGCCTTACCCGCTTCGTGACTGTATCCGGCGATTTTTTTGTCCTGTTCTGTCACGCCTTCGGTGGCATCAATAAGTAAAAGACACACGTCAGCTCTTTCCACCGCAGTGACCGACCGTATCACACTATAACGTTCGATATTATCATAAACTTTGCTTTTTCTACGAATTCCTGCGGTATCAATTAACACGTATTCGTCTTCTCCGTGGGTAAAAGGGGTGTCAATGGCATCTCGGGTAGTTCCTGCAATCTCACTGACAATTACCCGTTCTTCACCTAAGATTTTATTAATCAACGAAGACTTCCCTACATTGGGCTTTCCTATCACGGCAACCTTTACAACATCTTCATCATATTCTTCTCCCTTGCCCTCAGGAAAAAGAGCCACTATTTCATCCAGTAAATTTCCGATATTAAGGCCCAGGGCCGATGAAATCTCTACCGGTTCTCCAAGTCCCAACTCAAAAAAATCGTAATAAAAAGGAGAAGGGTCCTTTGTATCCACTTTGTTAAGCACTAATAAGATAGGTTTGCCGGATTTTCTTAACATATTGGCAATTTCCCGGTCATTTGCCGTTAATCCTTCCCGTCCATCGAGTAAAAACACAATGACATCTGCGGTTTCGATCGCAAGTTCCGCCTGTCTTTTCATTTGTGCTGGTATAATTTCCTTGGATTTCGGCTCTATACCACCGGTATCAATCAAATGAAATTGATGATTCAACCATTCTGTTTCGATATAGATCCGGTCTCGTGTAACTCCCGGTCTGTCCTCTACAATGGCAATCCGCTTTCCTGATATTTTATTGAACAATGTGGATTTCCCCACATTTGGACGTCCTACAATTGCTACAATTGGTTTTCCCATTTTATCACCCCTTAAGTTAATTTCGCTATTTCCAGCAAATTATGAATAAAGTCTTTTCCCTCGACTTGAGATATTACAATTTTTCTTTCTAATTCCTCTTCTAAATCTTTAACGGTGAGATCATCCAGAAAAACATTTTCTTCCGCTTTTAACATGGCTTTTGGAATCATTGTCACCATGTTTTGTCTGTTTCCCGGTTTTTGCTCCGAATTGGTATAAACTTCTTTTCTTTGTCGGGTTTTTAAGGTTTCCAGAATATCTCCACCGGTCACAAGACCGCTTACGGTTATCATCTCACCAAAGAAGCGATTCTTGATCGGGACAACTTCAAGCTCTAAAAATGGCAGAGCTTGAGTGATTTTATTTGCCATATCCTCCATAAAATCTTTTGCCAAAGTGCCGGTAACGAGCTGTACTCTCACTTTATTAATTTCTTCAGGGTGTTTGACCCTCTGATTCATTAAATTGTTCTCAGGCTTTCTGGCTTCCATTGATAAAGCCTCTTCGATTTCCGCTTGAAACTTTGTCACTAATCCAACACCATTTTCAATTTGCGGAAAACCTTCATAATCTTCTACCGAAGGAAATCGATGATTACCCAGGATATAAAACTCATCGGATAAGTGGACAAATCGTCTATTCTTTTCCTGTAAAATTGAATTTTGCCAAGACTGGACTTGACTGATCACTTCTTGTGCAGACTTTTGGTCATAGGGTTTCATAAGAAAAAGTCCTTCCCGGTATTTCGTAAGACCAACCGGAACAATGGCTGTGCTTTGTATTTGATCCAATTCCTTTAAGTCTTTAATGGTTTGATCTAACACGGCTCCGTCATTCACTCCGGGACAAAGAACAATCTGACAGTTCATTTTAATTTTATGTTCATTAAAATCCTCCATGATACTCAAGATGTTTCCGGCATTTTTATTGTTCAGCATTTTTTTCCGAACTTCCGGATCCGTGGCATGAACCGATAAATTAATCGGACTGATACGAAAGTCAATAATTCGCTGAATCTCTTCTTTTTTCATATTGGTCAAAGTGATGTAATTTCCTTGTAAAAAAGAGAGACGGGAATCATCGTCCTTAAAGTACAGGGTCTTTCTCATATCCTTGGGAAGCTGATCAATAAAACAGAAGATACATTGGTTTTGACAGTTTTTCGATTGATCGATGATCGGATTCTCAAATTCCAACCCTAAATCTTCATCATAATCTTTTTCAATTTCCAAAGTCCAGATCTCTCCATCAGGTTTTTGAATATCCATTTCCAGATATTCTTCAGAAATATAATAGCGATATTCAATAATATCACTAATTGGCTGTCCATTTATATTCAATAGGATATCTCCGACTTCAATATTAAGCTCTGACCCGATGCTGTCGGCATATACCTTGCTAATCCGATTTATTACTGCATGTTCCAATCCTAACACCTTCTCTTATCTTTTATTGAAAGCGCATAATTTCGCACTTTGATTCAATATTATTATATCATAACTTATTTCTTATACATAACAATCCTTTCTATTATACAGTCTTCACGTATCGCTGTAAAGCGTTGGATCTTTGTTGCAGCCCTATATAAAAGAAAAAACACTAGCTTTTACTAGTGTCAGGATCCTTAATCAATTTATTCAATTCCTCCATAAAGGTGCTGATGTCTTTAAATTCCCGGTACACGGAAGCAAAACGCACATAAGCTACTTCATCGGTTTTTTTGAGTTTTTCCATGACCAGTTCTCCGATAAACTTTGTGCTGACTTCCTTTTCCATGGAATTATATAACCTTTTTTCTATTTCGTCGACTAATTTTTCGATATCCTGCAAGGACACCGGGCGTTTTTCACAGGATCGTATGATCCCGTTCATAACCTTGTGTCGATTATAAGACTCCCGATTCCCACCTTTTTTTATCACGATCAGTGGAAGTTCTTCAATCTTTTCATAGGTGGTAAAACGTTTTTTACAATTCGTACATTCTCTTCTTCTACGAATGGCTTGACCTTCATCAGTAGGTCTTGAATCCACGACTTTTGATTCTTCATGGGAACAAAATGGGCAGTTCATTCTTTATCCTCCTAGATCACTTTATCTTTTTCTTCGAAGAAATACCGGAATATCTAAAGTGTCTTCATTTTTCTTCTCGGGGATCTTGTTTTCTTCTTTTTTTTCGATGCTGTCATTCAGAGGAGCATTATCAAAGCCCGTTGCGATTACCGTAATTCTTAGCTCGTCTTCCAGGGCTTCATTGATGACAGCGCCAAAGATGATATTTGCATCTTCATCGGCGGCTTCTGTGACCAATTCGGCCGCTTCGTTGACTTCGAACAGGCCAAGTCCCGCTCCACCGGTAATATTCAGAAGTACCCCTTTTGCACCTTTTATTGAGGTTTCCAACAGTGGACTCTGAATCGCCTGTTTCGCAGCCTCTGAGGCTCGATTTTCTCCTACTGCACTACCGATCCCCATATGGGCCAATCCCTGCTCCATCATAATGGTTTTCACATCGGCAAAGTCTAAGTTTACAAGACCGGGCACCGCGATTAAATCCGATATGCCCTGCACCCCTTGTTTTAAGACATCATCAGCTATTTTAAAAGCATCCAGCATTGTCGTTTTCTTTTCAATCACCTGTAATAATCGGTCATTAGGAATGGTAACCAAGGTATCTACTTTTTCCCGCAGTTCATCGATGCCCCGTTGGGCATGAGACATTCTTTTCTTTCCTTCAAAGGTAAAGGGTTTTGTAACAACTCCTACGGTGAGAATACCCATTTCTTTGGCGATCTCGGATACAATTGGAGCTGCTCCTGTACCGGTTCCGCCTCCCATTCCTGCGGTTACAAAAACCATATCGGCACCTTCCAACCTTCGATAAATATCTTCTTTACTTTCTGTTGCGGCTTTAAGACCAATTTCCGGGTTTGCTCCGGCCCCCAGTCCTTTTGTGAGTTTTTCTCCAATTTGCAATTTATGTTCAGCTTTAGACGAATACAAAGCCTGTTTATCCGTATTGATCGCAATAAATTCTACGCCTTTTAAACCGGATTCCACCATACGGTTTACTGCGTTGCTTCCGCCGCCTCCGACACCTACAACCTTTATTTGAGCAAATTGATCCATGTCTACATCAAATTCCAACATAATATACCCTCCCTATAGTACCTATGGATAATTTCCAATTTAGAAACAATCGATTTCACGATCAAAATTCTAGATATAGTATAGTAAAAAATTCTCTTATACAATAATTCTACAAAACTTTCAAAAACCCTTCTCTTATTATAAAAAAAGTGAATTATTTATTGATTTTTTTTGATGTTCTCTTTGTTTCTCTAGCAACTCGCATACGATGAATTCCAATTCGTCGGATCACCGCTAAATTTTGGAACAGTCTGCCTCCGAAAGCAAAAATGGCTGCATAATACAATGGCACCCCCAGTTTATCTCCGATATAGGCCAGGGATACTGCTAAGATTGTATTTCCGAAAAAGCCGGAGACAAAAATTTCTATATCAAATTTTTCTTCCAGAGTGGCTCTAAAGGCGCCAAAAACAGAATCCAGAGCTGCTAAAATGGCCACTGAGATATATAAGGAATAACCCGGCGGATAAGTAATAGGAACTAAAAATCCTAAGGCTATCCCCAAAATAATACCAATAAATGCAAAAATCATTTAATCACCTTCCTGTATTTCCATATAGTTTAAAGCCGGTTCCCGATCAAAAGCATTAATCAGAATTTCATCCTTTGTCTCCGACCCTACGGGTAATTCGTAGTATTCCCGCAAAATGTATGCATAAGATGTTGGAGCATTAATCGAAGCATTTAAGGTATCAGGATTACCGACTGCTTCAATGATAAAAGGTTGACCATAAGTAACATCATTTACCGTAATGGTAGCTCCTGCACATTGAATTTGGGTTTGGCTGGTTACCCTTTGACCATTAATTGCAATAGCCTCTGCACCTGCTCTTCGAAGATCATTTAATATGTTTAAAACGTCTAAATCATGAATAATCAAATTATTCGGGTCTTCACCCTCTTCCAGTTCCCGCTCACTATCTTCCAGTGTTACAATAATCCCCGGACCCTTCAATGGAGTAAGATGACTATTTTTTTTCAGGTTTTGCACTTCGGCCGACAAAACCTCTTCTAATGTTCCTTCTCGGACAGCCTGTTGGTATTCTTCAATCTGGTACTTCTTTTGTTCGATATAATCCTCTAAGGCTTCGACCTCCTGTTTTGTTTCATCCAGCTCTATATTGAAT
>JBEPWR010000108.1:0-5585 GCA_041642335.1 Eubacteriales bacterium | reverse complement strand
AGTTGTTTATCTGTGGAGAAAACCAGATTGGCTCCATCGATTTCAACGATTTTTTCTTCTTCCCCATTATTTCGGTAGGCGTAGAAGAAGGGGGATTTCATGCCTTCGGCTCGTTCAATGGTTGCGCCTGCCAGAACTCCATAGTCCATATGAGAAAAATCTTTAACGGGACGGGCGAAACTGCTTCCGAGCCCCAGGATACTTAATTGCTCTTTATCTTCCTCATAGGGACCAACTGAAAATTCCATTACATCTTTAACCTCAAAACCATTCAGTTCCTGCAAACTTTTCACTGGATCATTTCCTTCATTCCCCAGTACTTTTTCCTCATCAACGGTAAGTCGGTAGAGTCTCTCCACGTATTCTGCTTCCGTATCCGATTCCTCTTCGTCTTCACTTTTCTGTGCAGCTCTGTTTACTATTATCTCTCCATTATGATCATTGAAGTAAAAGGCTTGTTCAGAACGATTCGGTCCAAGTGTTGCGACATGCTCAAGCTTGTCTCCGTCGAAGTTCCAAATATAGTGAAAAACCGGGATCCCGCCAACATCTGCTTGCTCCTGAACATTGGTAAAAAACAAGTTCTCTCCGTATAATGTACCTTCTTGGTACTGTTCAACTCCTGGAGCACCAGGTTCGGTTCTTCGGTAAGTGCCTCCCTCTCTTGTTTTTTGGACCTGACGGTTTTTAATATCTAAAGTAAGCCAGCCCTCTTGTTCGGTAAAGATCATATTAACACCATTCTCCAACCCTTCCACATCATAGGGAACAAGGACGTCAATTTCATCCTCATAAGGAATTTCAATCAGTTCCTGCTCTTTCATATCATAAACCCATAAGGGCACATCTTTCATTTGACTTAAGACCTCTTGATTTTCCTCTTCAAGGTCCTCTTTTTCGTGGGACGTTGAATGGTTAAGATAATTATCCCAACTGCTCATACCCGGAAAGGAATGAAGGATCATCAAATATCGTCCGTCTGCCGTAGCATCGTAAATAAAACCCGGCAAATAAGTACCTGATGCAAAATCTATTTCAGGAATGGTAAAGTTCTCGATCACTGGTGCTTTGGAGAGAATTACTTCATCCTCTTCAAGATCGATCAATAACATTTTCTGTTCTTCCTGCGCTTCTTCAGAGATCCTGCGATTTTCTCCGATAAGGACATACATATGGTCGTTATAATCATGGAGCTTGATCGTTGTATCACTAGCACGTGTTAAATTCACTTGCGATGAAGCGTCCTCGACTTTTTTCTTTGTGACTTCCTCTCCAGTATCCAGATCAACGGATTGATAGTAGATGGCTTCGTCCTTTCTATAGAGAAAATGAATTTCTTCCTCTGTTACCATTCTGTCATACAGATCATTAGCTTGAAAATCGATCTCTCCTTCCCAAGCAAATTCCATATCCTCCAAATCGTAATCTGCGGTACTGGACTTCTCTTCTTCATCATCCGGTGCAGGAGCTTCTTCATCATTCTCTTCCGGGGGCTCTTCTACCTCCGGTTCCTCTTCCTCACGCTCTTCTTGTTCCGGATTTTCTTCTTCTAGCTCCTCTTTTTCTGTAAGACCTTCTTCTTCCGGTTCTTCCTCGTCGGTACAACCCCCAATAAAGAAAAACAGCATCAGTATTAAAACCAGACAAACCACTTTTTTAAACATAAAAACCTCCTTAAATAGTTTGTGAATCTTTTGCCTTATGATAACATAGAATACCTTGAAATTTCAAAGTTTTCTGTCGACAACTTTCGACATTCATAGTTACTATAATTGTAGCTGATATATATATACCATCACCGGTACATAGAACCACCTCCTTTTATATTATAAATTCTTTCATACTATGGAATACAATTCCGGAGACCGATCCGTTGCAAACTTTTAACTAAGAATAGATCCTTAAAAAACCCGAAGAAAATCTCCCTGATCTTTTACAAGATTGGGGAGATTTTATGGTGAGATAATTTATCAGTCGATATCCAAAATGGTCTTGGCAAACTCTTTTTTGGCGTTGATGTCGGATTGTCTTCGGATCATGATTCGCTGAGCTTGGGGGGAACCTGCGCCGTGCATGGATTCCGTACGGTAACCAACTGCGGCGGTGCCGAGGGTCATGTTTTCGATTAATCGGTTTACTTTCCAACGATCCTCCGTGGTGCTACCCTTAGCCCCTTGATAGTATTTTTCTACATAGTGGCCGATTTCCCGACTTTTCAGATCCATTTCTGAGGGCATGGTCACAAAATTTCCTCCGGCCAAATCCTCTGCCAGTCGTGCAATTTCGTAAGGCATTCTTGTGACGTTTTGCTTGCATACATTGGCCAGTAGCATATCAATTTGATAGTTTCCGGCTTTTGTCGGTCCTCCCTCCGATGAACAGGCGATGCCGCAGGAGTACAGGGTCTCATTTAAGTGGACCATTTCGATAATTTTATCCTTTACGTGGGAGGCCTTTGCCGCACCATTATAATCGGCAATCAGGGCGGTTGCACCAATCAGCACATCCCCAACCCCCACTTTACAGCCTCCATAACTTTGGCGATGGTATCCGGCAAACCGTTCAACCAGTGTTCCGGAATGATCAAACTCACCGCACATGAAAATTCTTTCTGTGGGGACAAACACATCATCAAAGACCACTAAGGCTTCATGGCCTCCATACTTAAAATTCCCCCGATCCATCACGCCGTCTTCGAGCTTTCTGGTATCGCAGGATTGACGTCCGTAAATAATTTTAATTCCGGGGCTGTCGGTCGGTACCGCGAAGGATACCGCATAGTCCTTGTCGCCTTCCCGCATTGCAATCGTCGGCATTACCAGGACTTCATGGGAATTTACAATTCCGGTTTGATGGGCTTTCGCGCCCCGGACAACGATTCCGTCTTCTCTGGTTTCCACAATTCGAAGAAACATGTCCGGATCTTCCTGCTGGGAAGGAGAACATCCCCGGTCCCCTTTTGGGTCGGTCATCGCACCATCTACCGTAAGATCTTCTTCCTGTACGTATTTTAAGAAGTCCACAAAACGTTTATGATAATCGGTCCCGTGGGCCTCATCAGTTTCATAGGTAGTAGAATACACCGCATTAAAGGCATCCATCCCCACACATCGCTGAAAACAGGCCCCCGTCTTTTGACCGAGCAGCCGAAGCATCTTTACTTTCTTGATCAGCTCATCCGTACTTTGGTGCAGATGGGTAAACCGATTGATCGTCTTTCCTGTTAGGCTTGACTGTACCGTCATTAACTCGCGATACTCGGGATCCTGAGCCAATTGATAGGTTTTCATTACCGAATTCAGTGACGGTCGAATGATCGGATGATCCACCGGGGACTTTACTCGTTCTCCGAATAGATACACTTCCAGATTTAAGGCTCGCAAACTCTCTTCATATTGTTCAGGGGTTTTCAGTGGCATGGAAATCACTCCTTTTCTTTTCTTTAACGGGGGTGATCTTCACCCCGGGAACTTTATTCTTTTGCATTTCGTCTAATTAAAAAATGTATCGGAGGTTGGTAAAATGAAAAAATATCTACTTATTCTTATTGCAGTACTTTTAATCCCCGCTGTCGTAATCGGCTGTCAGTCCGAAGCAGAGTCCGTGCTAGTATATCAGGATATCTCCAAGGTCAGCATTTCCGAGTCCAGCGGTTTTGGTAAGGTAAACCCGGATTTTTTTGAAACCTATCAGGATCAGGAAAAGCTGTCCATATTCACTGACCTACTAAAAAACGCCTCGCAAGAAGAGGGAATTGTGGATATGATAGAACCCCAGTATGATTTGAAGATCCTTTATGAAGATGAAACCACCCAAGGCTTTCACTTATGGGTAGGAGACGATGGAGGAAAAAGCACGCTGATGAACGTTGATGATACTCATATCATTTATACCGTTTCTCCGGAGTTTACAAATAAGCTGATTGATCTGCTCAATGAATAAAGTTTCCCAATAAATCCAAAGTATACTAAAGAATTACCTGATATACTTTGGATTTTTCATCGGCTAAAATTAATCACTTTTTCTTTATCCGTAACATCCCCCCGAGTATAAAAACCAGTGGTGGGAAAAACCAAAACGCGATTTCGCTAAATGCCACATCCGAAAAAATCAGAGCGGCGACTGGAAACAGTAATCCGATTACTCCTGCGATAATCAGCATCCGGGGATGTTTGGTCAAATTCAAAATGGGTCTTGGGATCTTACCGGTACCGATAAAATGTCCTGGACTGTACTGCTGTTCCTGCCATTGTTCCAAATCCTCCATATCCTTTTCAAATTTATTTTCTTCTTTCATCCGATCCACCCCTTTTTGCTCTTCCTTATTTTCTGAAATTATACGATTTTTCTAGTAACGTACCGGTCCCTCCATCAGTGGACGTGTTGTATATAGCAGGGATCTAAAAACGCTCCACGGATATAGAAGTCTTTATACGCAAATCAGACAGGTCCCTGTCCCCTTGTCTGATTGTCTCCGTATATAGAATCGTTAAAGCTCCTACTGTGGTTCCT
Organism: Eubacteriales bacterium; assembly: GCA_041642335.1. Classification (GTDB taxonomy): domain Bacteria; phylum Bacillota; class Clostridia; order Peptostreptococcales; family T1SED10-28; genus Isachenkonia. The sequence continues at coordinate 1,073 of JBEPWR010000108.1, read as the reverse complement.
TTTTAATCCGTCTGGATAAAATCTCATACACCAAAAATCCCATCCCTCGGCTAAATAATGATCCTCTGCAATCATAAAAGTAACTTTTATTCAGCCACTGATGCTCTTCCCAGTAATCTTTATCGATGCGCAGAATTTTTTCAGCCAGCACCTTTTGGACTTGGAAATGGATCATCTGCCGGGTACTTGGTCGGTATTTCTCCCTTGGCGTCGCCAGGTGCTTTAGGAAGCCTTTATACTCTTTTTCAACGATACTTTTATGCAGATCCTTGGATTTTCTCGCAATGCGGTCTGTGGGAAATGCACCCCATTGGATGGCTATGGTTTCTAAGGACCTGAAGGTATCTTTTATTCCGGAAGCCGCGGTGGTGGTTGCAAATAGCACCGGCACACCGATCAACTCCGGTCGGTGAAACCAGCGGCAGGTTCTGTCGACAAAGACTTTGAGTTTCCCGCTGATATTGCCCATATATACCGGAGTACTTAATATCAGACCGTCGTACACTGTTAGCTTTTCCATGAGATCTTCCTCCTGATCCCGAAGAATACAACGCCCTTCCCATAGGCAGATTTCACACCCTCTACATTCTTGAATATCATAGTCGAATAAGTTCAGGATCTCCACTTCGATATTTTTATCATGTAATTGCTTTTGAAGCTGTTCCAGCAGTCCGTAGGTGTTTTGTTTTCGCTTACTGCTATTGATTGCCAGTACTTTTTTCTTATCCATCCCCATACCTCCATCCTACCTTGCAAAGCTTTCATTCAAAGTGAAATTTCCCCCGACCGATTTTTGTTGCAGCGTTTTTTACAGACTAAGTTTTTTAACAGTATAAGTTTTTTGAAGATGCCTTTATTACGGTGTGGATTTTTATTTTCCCCTAAATCCTTCTTCATCAATGTATGTTACGTGGTCCTGTCTGTCGGAAACGATAATCTGATCCATACGAAAAACGATTAAGCCGATGTCCTCACCTAAAATGAACTGGGGCATATTGTTCTTTTCCATATGCATTTTACGGTACCGCTCTTCTTCTTGTCCCTCCGTAGTCATTGCCTTTCCCAGAAAAGTT
>JBEPWR010000107.1:0-5603 GCA_041642335.1 Eubacteriales bacterium | reverse complement strand
AAGGTTGCGGAACGTTTGCAATTTCCAACTTTTCTCGAATAGCCGCAAATAATACGATAGCTAACGAAAAACCTACTGAAGCGCCAATAGCATGAACAATGGTTTCAACGATATTATAGTTTTCTTGAATATTTAAGATTGTAAGACCTAGCACTGCACAGTTTGTGGTAATAAGAGGCAAAAATACTCCTAAAGACTGGTATAGTGCCGGACTGGTTTTTTGGATAACCATTTCGACAAATTGCACAAGGGATGCGATAACCAGAATGAACATAATGGTCTGCATATATTGAAGACCGAAGAGGTCTAATATATATTTTTGTACAATAAAAGTAATAATTGAAGCTAAACTCATAACGAATGTTACAGCCATACCCATTCCAAAAGCCGTTTCTACTTGTTTGGAAACCCCTAGGAATGGACAAATTCCTAAAAATCTAGACAATACAAAGTTATTTACAAGGATGGCACTCACAAGAATTGTAAATAGTGATGAAACTGATAAATCTAGCATATTCCTGACCTCCTATCTATTTCATTTTTTTCAAAATCACAACATTAACAATCGCGGTTAACAGCCCTAGGGCTAGAAACGCACCAGGAGGCTGAACCATAATTCCCATCGCAGGGTATGACTCCCCTAATAAATCTAACGCGAAAATAGATCCGCTTCCAAGTAATTCTCTTACAGAACCTAAAACCACAAGAGCTAAAGTAAATCCAATTCCCATACTGAGTCCGTCTACTACTGATGAAGACGTGGAATTCTTTGATGCAAAAGATTCCGCACGTCCTAAAATAAGACAGTTTACAACAATCAATGGCATAAAAATTCCTAAAGCACTATATAGGTCGGGAAGATATGCATTCATAATCATACCAATCATGGTTACAAAAGTTGCAATGACCACAATAAAACTGGGAATCCGAATTTTATCCGGTATGAAGTTTTTTGATAATGCGATTACTGTATTAGAACCTAAAAGGACCGCTGTCGTTGCAAGACCCATCCCAAGCCCATTTGTAGCAGTTCCTGTGACCGCTAAAGTCGGACACATTCCTAAGAACTGAACAAATACGGGGTTTTCTGTAATAACTCCTTTTTTAACAATATTACCCATATTCATGTTAACACCTCCATTTTCTAGTTACTAAGCTCTTCTTCAAATGCATTCGCTGCTGCATCAACACCATTTATTACTGCATTAGAAGAGACCGTTGCACCCGATAATGTGTCTACCTCTAAATCAGAATCGGATGATTGTCCTGCAAATTGGTTTTTAAAATCATCAGTTGTTATCCGATCTCCGAGACCCGGTGTCTCTGTTTGACTAAGGATTTCAATACCGGTGATTTCTCCACCCACACTGATTCCTGTCAACACTTCTATAGGTCCGTCGTAACCATTCGGTGCAGTTTTAAATGTATACCCGATAACTTCACCGCCCTGACGAACTTCATATGCTTCTTCAACTAACTCATATTCCAGTATAGCACCGGAATCTAGTACGCCTGCATCATCAGATTCTGGGAAAAAAGCTTCAATAGCTTCCAAACTTTCCTCCAGTGCTCTTTCCTCGATGATCCCAGCGGTTATAGAGTTTACTCCACCTAAGATCAGCGCTGCCAGCGAAGTAATAACTAATAAAGTTAATCCTAATTTAATTATTTCACGCATTTTGTTTTTGCACCTCCCCAAATACTTTCGGAGCAGTATACCGATCAATAATCGGAACCATTGTATTCATCAATAATATTGAAAAACCGACTCCCTCAGCATAACCTCCGAATAATCGAATGGTCGCCGTTAAAATACCACATCCGAGAGCGAAGTAAATTCTTCCTCTTGGAGTAACCGGAGTTGATGCATAATCTGTAGCCATGTATATTGCCCCAATCATAAGTGAACCGGAAAGCAAGTGGTATGTCATATAAGTAACATCAAATCCACTGTAAATAAGTGTTGCCGCAGCAACGGTAAGTATATATACGCCTGGGATTCTCACAGAAATAACCCCTCGATATACTAAGTAAAGACCACCGATAATTAGTAGCAAAGCAGAGGTCTCACCCATACTTCCACCAACATTTCCAAAAAGGAGATCAACGAAGCTCGGTGCTCCAGATTGAACTGCTGTAAAGTCTTTAACATATGTCAGTGGTGTTGCTGTTGATACTCCGTCTACACCGGGCTCTACCCAACCGGTCATTCGATCCGCATAGGATATTGTTAGCATAATTCGTGCTGCCAAAGCTGGATTCATAAAGTTTTGTCCTACACCACCAAATAATTGCTTTACAATTCCAATGGCAAAAACAGAGCCTACCACTGGTATCCATAACGGGACGGTAGATGGTAAATTTAGCGCGAGTAACATTCCTGTGACCAAGGCGCTTCCATCGTGTACAGTTACAGGCGTTTTTCTAATTTTTTGTACCACTACCTCCGTCACCAAACAGGATATGATACTTATTAATAAAATCATTGCAGCCGGTGCTTTAAAAAAGTATACTGAAGCAATTGTAGCCGGTATTAAGGCAATTGCAACGTCAAACATGATTTTTTGAATCGAGGTATCTTCTCTGAGATGCGGAGAGGAAGATACAATTAATCGATCACTCATTTATTTCCCTCCTTATACAATTTAATGCGTTTCTATTTACGATTTCTTGCTTGAATTTCCCCTTTGGCAATTCGGATACTTTGTAATAAAGGCCGTTTTGACGGACAGATATATGAACAGGATCCACATTCTATACAATCCATTGGACGATATTTTTCTGCCATATCGATATTGTCCACTAACGTATAAGCACTAATATACAATGGCTGTAAATACACAGGACAAATATCCACACAGGCTGCACAACGAATACAGTTTTCCGGTTCCGGTATGGTTCCTTCTTCACGATTAAAAAACAGAACCCCGGAGGAGCCTTTAGTAATCGGCAATTGGTCTGTTCTTGCAGCCATTCCCATCATAGGACCACCCATAATGATTTTTCCAACCGGTTCTTTATACCCTCCACACTGTTGGACTAGCTCATATACCGGAGTCCCAATCTTTACCCATAAATTCTTGGGATTCTCTAAAATCCCACCGCTAAGGGTTGTAACTCTCTCAACTAACGGCATTCCAGTTTCAATAGATTGATGAATTTGGTATGCGGTACCAATATTGTTTACTACAACGCCCACTTCCATCGGTAATGCTCCTGATGGAACAATCCGACCGGTACAGGCATCAATTAGCTGTTTCTCTGCTCCTTGAGGATATTTGGTTTGTAAAGTAATAATTTCAATGTTCTCCTCATTTTTTACTGCTTCTTGCATAACTTCAATGGCATCCGGTTTGTTATTTTCAATACCAATGTAGCCTGTTGTGACCTCTAAGACTTTCATAATGGCTTTCAGACCACCTACAACCTCATTAGAATGTTCCAACATTAAACGATGATCCGCAGTTAGATATGGCTCGCATTCCGCTCCGTTTAATATAACTGTGTCAATCTTTTTATCCGCAGGTGGAGAAAGTTTTACGTGGGTAGGAAAAGTTGCGCCTCCCATGCCTACAATTCCAGCCTCTTTAATAATTTCTTTAATCTCACTTCCACTAAGGGTTTCAATACTTCCCTTCTTCTGTACCGATTCATGCACATCGTTTTGTCCATCTGATTCAATAACAACAGATAGCACTTCTCCATTGATAGCCGGTTTCATGGCTATTTCGCGAACGGTGCCGGAAACACTGGAATGAACTGGAGCAGATACGAAGGCTCCGGATTGTCCGATTTTTTGTCCTACCTTCACTAAATCTCCTACTTTAACTAAGGCATCGCACGGTGCTCCGATGTGTTGTTGAAGCGGGATTTTTACAACTTCTGGATCTTTTGCTTTTTCTAAAGCTAAATGAGCAGTATAATCCTTTCTTTCTGGTGGATGTATACCTCCTTTAAATGAAAAAACTTTCACTTTGTTTCACCCCTATCATATTATTAATGTATTTTGCGCTTTCATGGTCAAGTTTGTTAATGTTACGACAATCCTAAGCATAAAAACCATAAAAACTAGTAGATAATAATTCTACTTAAAATATCTTATAATATATTTTATGATTTAACAAGTCTTTCTAGGTTTTCTTTTAAGTAATTTTTCAACCAGACCAAAACTTCATATTCATTTATGGAAACATTTCCAATAATTTCTTTAATATCTCTAGTGTCAAATTCAAAGACCCGATCATTGATTTGGTGCTTATAGATGTATTCGACTTGCGTTTGATTATTATCCGCTGAAATGAATAATGTAATAAAAGTATCTTCAATTCTTCCCAGAGGCGGGCGATCAATATGACTATTTTGAAAAGTAGCATGCACGCTTGTCCCGACTCCTTCTTTAGAGTCTATAAAGAAATCCCCTTGACACTGCAGCGCTACAGATTTAAAGAGTGAGAGACCCAGTCCTACCCTTCGATTCTTTCTTGTAGTTATAAAAGGGTCTGTGGCGTTTAACAACAGACTCGGTCTCATGCCCTTACCATTATCGATAATATTGATAATCAAAAGATTTTCTTTTAACTTTTCTATAATCTGAATTTCTATTTGACTCGCATTTGCTTTCAGGGAGTTTTGAGCGATATCTAAAATGTGCAATGATAGTTCCTTCACACCTTCACTCCTCTAGGTAATCTTGTTTTGAATGTAATGCTTCTGTATTTTGCCTCATTATTTCGTTTAACTTAATCGCAAGTTCATAGGCAGGTAATTTTGTCTTCAGAACAGGCAGTCCTTCTTCATTTGATTTTCGCATAGCATCTTCATCTAATGAAGCTTTTTCTGCTAATATAATACAAGCTGCATCATTTAAGACTCCGACTGCAATTACATTTATATGGCTTTGGATGGTAATCCAGATCGCCTTTTTATGCAGATGGGCCATTACCCAACTTAACAGATCTCCAATATATAATCCTTGTATTTCCTTATCCAATCCATTTGCACCGGAAACAATTGAAAAATCGTCCTCTTTCAACAGGTCCTTCACAATCATAAGCCGCTCCTCAAATTTTTATAGTTTATCAAGCCGCCTCTTACTAGACCTAGCGGATATCAAATATCGGAGGCATCCTCCTTTTATGTTCCGTACTACGATGCAGCCTTTGTAATAATTCTTCATCTTTCTCAGGGATAGGGTTGTTTGCTAAATAACGGTCGATCTTTTCATAGGTGATACCCATCTCTTCTTCGTCAGATTGTCCTTCCCAAAGTCCAGCTGAAGGATCTTTTTCGATCACTTCCTGTGGAACATCAAGATAATTTCCCCAAATATATACTTCCCTTTTTAATAAAGAGGCGATTGGTAAAATGTCCACTCCCCCGTCTCCGTACTTTGTAAAATACCCAGTATATAATTCTGCTTTATTGTCGGTTCCAACTACCAGATAATTCAGTTCGTTCGCTAAAGTATACAGTGTGGACATGCGTAGCCTTGCTCGAAGGTTCCCATCACTCAGTTTAGGGTTTTGGTGAGTGGACGCCTGGATGATGTCAAGGGCTTCTCTAGTTTTAGTGAAAATACTATTTTTCTCCATTGAAAGATCAAT
>JBEPWR010000106.1:0-5612 GCA_041642335.1 Eubacteriales bacterium | reverse complement strand
TTAAACTCAAACTCTATCCGTTCATATAGCGGTTCTTCCGTGTCTTTATAAAAAAGCATAACCATGAATAACCCGATCAGACCTACATAAGCGACCTGGTATGGGGGCGTGCCGATCATCCAGGGAAGAAGGACCCAGACGATCAGTACCCCGCCATAATAGCGGGTTTTCTCTTTTAAATAGAGAAGCAGTACGCTCATCAAAAAGGACCACAAAAACAATCCGCCGTAATGATTGCCATCATAAAATAGTCGAAGCACCAGATTTCCTACCACGAATAATAGGGATAGGATGTTTACTAGATGTAACAGTGTCAGTGTTTTAATCTTTTCCATAGAATAACTCCTTAAACTTCCATTGAAACAGCATACGTTTCAATTTCCGATGAGACTTCATCCAGATAATCGGAACTTAGGGTGATCAGAATAACCTTGCCGGAAACCTTTTGAAGCTCGGCTAAAGCAACGAGATCTTCTTCGATAATCGTCGGGGTGATCAGGATATAGGTACGACTATGGTCCTCACTTGTAACCAGTAGATCCAATAGTTTGCCAAAGGAAATATTCGAGTAGTATTCTGCTCGACCCAGGGCTTCCAACAGTCCTCTTAGATGTCCCGGCCCATAACCGATATCCGTAAGGGTTTTCCCAAAGTACTGATGAATGGTTCCCACATTCGAAGCCATCCCGTAAGGGATTCCCAAACCTTCGAATTCTTCCAGCACACTACGGGTAATGGAAAAGCAGCGCTCAATTTTTTCAGGATCTTTCTTTCCCCAGGTGTGTTTACTCATTGCAGTATTCAGTACCACTACAGCGGAATTATCCGTGGTGAAATCAAAGTTTTTTACCAAGAGCTCTCCGGTTTTCAGACTTGAGGGCCAATGGATATGTTTTTCCGGTTCGTTTCCCGTATATTCCCGAAGTCCCCGGTTAAGGATCGGATCCTCAATAATCCATCGATTTACCGAAATATCCCCATAGTAGTTTCCATAGGGTTCCAGAATTTCTTCTAGTACCACAGGCTTTGGTAATACCACAACTTCCTGATGGTCCTGGTCAAAAATTTTGCTTACGGTATCCCGTCCGATAAAGTCACCTGAGATTAAGGTGGCCTCCTGTAGAAAGTGTCTCCCACGCTTTGATGCCACAAGTTCATAACTTCTGGTAATTCGCTGATAGGGAAGGAGGGTTAGGGTCATGGTATGAATCTTTGCTAGGCCGATATCCTGAACGTTGTTTTTGTGCACAAAGTCAAAATGCTTCGGATATTTCTCCTTTATTTGAAGAAAGGATAAGGGAAGCCACTTTCGGTTTTCGATAATGCTATCCACATAGAAGGGCTCATCGATTTCTAAGATAGTATTTTTAAGTTCCCTTCGAAAAGTAAGTTTTTCCAGACTATACTCTTTCGTGTATTGATTGAAGATTAACCCCAATATAATAAAGACGATTAACAGCTGCAGCATATGATCCCCCCTAACCCACTTTGCTTTCCGTTGGGGTTTCCACATCCATTAATATTTTCTCGATCCCGTCATAAATATGCATATTTTTAAAGGAACCTTTATATCCCACCCGGTGATTTAAGATATACTTCGCCATGGTCTTTACATCCTCGGGAATCATAAAATCCCGACCCTGCATTGCCGCGTAAGCCTGGGATCCTTTATAAAGGGCAATGGTTCCCCGGGGACTGACACCATAGAGAAGTCGCTGATCCTCGCGGGTTTTTTCAATGATATCCATTAGATAATCTCGAACATCCTCGGATACCCTCACTTTTTTATAGGCTTCCCGCAACTTCGCAATGGTCCCCGCTTCAACTTTTTCCTCCAGGGTTTCCAATAAATCCCTCTCAAGGTTTCGATCGACTATTGCCAGCTCTTCATTTCGGGTAGGGTACCCTATGGAAATCCGCATAAAAAATCGATCCAACTGGGCTTCCGGTAGCGGAAAGGTTCCATGGGTTTCAATGGGGTTTTGTGTAGCCAAGACCATATAAGGCTCTTCGAGCTTCCGTGTTACTCCGTCCACGGTGATCTGATGCTCTTCCATCGCCTCCAGTAAGCTGGACTGGGTTCTCGGGGTGGCGCGATTGATCTCATCGGCTAAAATCACATTTGCAAACATCGGCCCTTCCCGGAATTCAAAGTCCTTGGTCTTCTGGTTGTAAAAATGGATCCCTGTTAAATCCGAAGGCAGTAAATCCGGGGTAAATTGAATCCGCTTGAATCTTGAACCGATGGTTTTGGCAAAGGACCGAACCAGTCTGGTTTTCCCAAGTCCCGGAGCATCCTCTAAGAGCACATGTCCGTCACAAATAAAAGCTACCGTTAACAAATCGATAACCTCTTCTTTTCCAACAATTACCTTCGATACATTTTCCACTACTTTTTCTCGAAAACTTTTAATGATCTCCACACTCATATGCCTGGTCCCTAGGGACCCACCCCCTTTATTTTTCATGCTTCCTGTTTTCTATTAAAATTTATACTGCTGTCTATATAGTTTTTTTAATATGGTTATTTTTCATTTTATAACAAATTTTCGAAATTTACAATGACTTCAGGAAAAAGAAGGAACAAAAAAGATGGTCCCTGTACGTGCCAGGAACCATCTTTTTTGCTTGTATACTGTATACTACTTTTTCTTCGAAGCCAGTGCGTGGATAGACTCTCCTTTGAGACCCAGCACCGCTTCCGCAAAACCTTCACTCAAGGTGGGGTGGGCATGTACGGTTCCGGTAATGTCATCGATTTTCATTCCCCGGCTTACAGCAAGTACGCCTTCATGAATTAAATCCGATGCATTCAGACCCATAATGTGGACCCCTACGATGGTATCGCCATTGGCAATCACTTTAATAAATCCTTGTGAATCACCCATGGCTAAGGCTTTTCCATTTCCTCCGAACATAAATTTCGAAGTAACATAGTCCATTTTTTTGGCTTTTGCTTCTTCCTCACTGAGACCTACCGTTGCCACTTCCGGTGATGTGAAGATACAACTTGGGATAATTGACCCGATTTGGGTTTTTCGTTTGTTCATTACCGCCTCTGCAGCAATAATCCCTTGATGGGAAGCTTCATGGGCAAGCATAACCCCACCGGTAACATCTCCAATGGCATAAATTCCCTCTACGTTGGTCTCGTAGTTGTCGTTGGTTTGAATCCCTCGACGGGAATAATGAATGCCAAGGGTATCTAAATTCATGCCTTCATAGTTGGGCTTTCTTCCAACGGCAATCAACACCTTTTCACAATTGATCGAAAGGGCTTTTCCTTTTTTCTCGCCGATCACTTCGATACTGCCGTCCTCCAAGGTTTTCAGTGCCTCTACAGAAGCGTTGTTATGAATTTTCATTCCCTGCTTTTTCACATAGGCCTGAAGTCTTTTGGATAGGTCACTATCCAATCGATAAAGTATTCGGTCATGATGCTCAACCACGGTAATCTTTGTACCCATGGCCTGGAAAATATTCGCAAACTCCATTCCGATTACGCCTCCGCCAATGATGGTAAGGGACTCGGGAATATGATCGAAATTAATAATATCATCACTGGTCATAATACTCGGATTTTCACTCTTCAATCCTTCCGGAATAAAGGGAGTCGCCCCGGTGGCAATAATGATGTTTTTTGTCTCGACAATTTCCGTCTCCCCATCATTTTTCTTTACCAAAACCCGGTTTGGATCCTTAATTTCCGCCTGACCGTAGATGGTCTCTATTTCATAGGACTTTAAAATTCGTCGGACCCCATCCACCAGCTTAAACACCACTTCTTCTTTTCGTTGGTGGATTTGAGGAATATCAATCGTGAAACCGCCTTCTAAGTTCACACCGAACTCCTTCATGGTGGTGATCGAATGAATGGCCTCGGCATTCTTAAATAATGCTTTGGTCGGGATACAACCTTTATTCAGGCAAGTGCCTCCAAGGTTCTCTTTTTCAATTACTGTCACATCGGCTCCGAGTTGTGCTGCCCGAATAGCAGCTACATAGCCTCCCGGTCCGCCTCCAATTACAATTAGGTCTTTCATTTAATACTGACACCGCCTTATGAATTTATTCTTTTGGTTCCCAACGCACGATGGGATTTCTTGCTGCCCCCACTTCATCCAGTTTTCTAACCGGTGTAGTGTGTGGAGCAGTTTTTACAAGTTCCGGATCGTTCTTCGATTCTTCCACGATGGCCTTCATCGCCTCAATAAAATCATCAAGCATTTCTTTGGATTCGGTTTCCGTCGGCTCAACCATCAACGCTTCATGAACGATTAATGGGAAGTATACGGTTGGTGGATGGTGCCCATAATCCAACAGTCTTTTCGCGATGTTCACGGTGGGCATTTCCGCAATATCCGTATTAATCCCCGCTAATACAAATTCGTGCTTGCAAGGTCGGTCTACTGCTAATTTGAAATGATCCTTCAGCGAATACATCAGATAGTTGGCATTCAGTACCGCCACCTGACTGGCACGTTTTAACCCGTTATATCCCATGCTTAAAATATAGACGTAAGCCCGCAGATAGATTGCAAAGTTTCCATAGTAGTTGGTAATCTTTCCTACGGATTTTGGTGAATCGTAGCTTAACTTAAAACCGTCTTCCTTTTTCTCCACTAAGGGTACGGGAAGATACGGAATCAGCCGCTCTTTTACACCTACCGGTCCGCTTCCGGGGCCTCCGCCACCATGGGGGGTTGTAAAGGTTTTGTGTAGATTTAAGTGGACAATATCAAAGCCCATATCTCCAGGACGGGTAATTCCCATAATGGCATTGGTGTTTGCTCCGTCGTAATACAGGAGTCCTCCGGCTTCATGGACCATGTCCGCAATTTCTTTGATCTGTTTTTCAAAAAGTCCCAGGGTATTGGGATTGGTAAGCATTAGTCCCGCTACATCGTCCCCTAAGGCTTCTTTTAACTCCTCCAAATCGATCTCTCCGTTTTCTTTGGATTCGATCGTTACCACTTCCAGTCCAGCCATGGCTGCACTGGCCGGGTTTGTTCCATGAGAGGAGTCCGGCACGATAATTTTTGACCGGCTGCTATCTTCCTTATCGGCGTGATAGGCCTTCATCAACATCAGCCCTAGCATTTCACCGTGAGACCCGGCAATAGGCTGCAGAGTCATTTTATCCATTCCCGTAATTTCGCAGAGCATCTGATCTAAATTATGCATCAGCTCCAGATTCCCCTGCACCAAGGTATCGTCCTGCATGGGATGGGTCTGTGTAAAGTTTGGAAGTCTCGCCATATCTTCATTGATTTTAGGATTGTACTTCATCGTGCAGGACCCGAGAGGATAAAATCCTGTATCCAGCCCATAGTTCCGGTGGGATAGATTCGTATAATGTCGCATTAAATCCACCTGACTTACCTGAGGAAGTTCAGGTGCTTCTTCCCGTAAGGCTTCCTTGGGTAAAAAGCTTTCAAGGGATTCCTCGGCCACATCATTTTTAGGAATTTCATAGGCCCTTCGTCCGGGTTTAGAAAGTTCAAAAATTAAGGTTTCATATGTTTTCATTTTAATCCCTCCAATACCTGTACAAATTGATCCATTTCCTTCTTCGTACGTTTTTCTGTTACCGCCACGAGCAGGCTGTTCTC
>JBEPWR010000105.1:0-5632 GCA_041642335.1 Eubacteriales bacterium | reverse complement strand
GGGATCCATGGTACAAAACATTATTGAAGTATCGGTACAGTCTCTGGCAAAACAGGATTTGGACCGAGCCCGTTCGGTCTTTGAACTGGATGATGATATTGATGCCTTAGAGTTGGAAATAGAGCATAAGTGTATGAATTTAATTGCCTTGCAGCAGCCGATTGCGAAAGATCTACGGACGATTGGCACCATATTAAAGATTATTACGGATCTGGAGCGGATGGGAGATCATGCAGTAAACATTGCAAAAGTAACCCTGGAGATCGGAGAGAATAAACTGATCAAGCCCTTAATTGATATTCCGAAGATGGCCAGGCTTACGGAAGACATGGTTAATAAATCTCTGGATGCCTTTATGCATGAAGACATTGAACTGGCTAAAGAGCTGGATCAGGATGATGATAAGGTGGATGATCTTTACGAAGCGATTTATGTGGAACTGATTGAAATGATGTTGGAAAATCCGGAAATAATCAAGCAGGCTACACAGCTATTATTTATCGGCAGATACCTGGAGCGTACCGCGGACCATGCAACGAATATCGGAGAGCGGATCATCTATATGGTCACCGGCGAGCGATTGAAAATCAACTGATTTTGGTGAAACAACAGATCATCAAGCATGATAGGAAAGAAGCTAGGCTAAAGCCTAGCTTCTTTTATAAAAAGGAGGCTCATGTATGGCAAAAAAAGTCTTGATTGTCGATGACGAAGAGCATATTTTGGAACTGATTCGTTTTAACCTGGAAAAAGAATATCAGGTAAGGACAGCCGGAAGTGGTGAAGAGGCTCTGGATGTTTTACGAAAGGAAGATATGGATCTGATGATTTTGGATCTGATGCTACCGGGTATGGACGGCATACAGGTATGCAATTTCATCAGAAACCATAAGGATTTAAAGCAGCTCCCCATTATTATGCTGACCGCAAAAAATGAGGATTCCGATCGAATATTAGGCCTTGAGGTGGGGGCGGATGATTATTTATCGAAACCCTTTAATATCCGAGAACTCCAAGCCCGGATTAAAGCGGTTCTCAGAAGAAGCAGTTATGATCAGGGAGAAGCGAAAAATCACTATCATATTCGGGATTTAAACCTGGATGTAGATAGTCGGGAAGTGCGAAAAAACGGAGAGGTTTTATCCCTGACAGCCAAAGAATTTGACCTTTTAAAGCTTTTAATGGAGCATCATGACAAGGTATTGTCGAGAAATTTCCTACTGGATAAAATCTGGGGATATGAGTACTTTGGTGAGAGCCGTACAGTAGATGTTCATATCCGCCATCTTCGTATGAAAATCGGTGAAGAGGAAGAAAAACCCTATATTTTAACCAAAAGAGGAATCGGCTATAAGTTTCTTTCGGAAGAAGGGTATGAGGAATGAAGAAAAAACTGGTCTTGCTGCTTTTAGTGGTGCTGCTTACCGGAACCCTGCTTGCGGGATTCTTGCCGATGAATTTTATTCGTAACCGATATATTGAGGAAGTGGAAAACCGTCTCTTGGATCATGCAAGGCTTACGGAGGAATTTTTACTCGGGGACTCCCTGGATGAACAGGACCTGCAGCGAAAAATTAATTCAATTGAAGCGGTTGTGGATTCCAGAATAACCATTATTTCTGAGGATGGCACCGTATTAGCGGATACGGCGATGTCGGCTTCGGATATGGAGAATCATTTGAACCGGGAAGAGATTCAACGTTCCCTGGAGGGAGAAACCGGGCGCTCCATACGTCTTAGTGAGTCTGTCGATCAGGAGATGCTTTATGTGGCCATTCCCAGGTATTTACCTGACGGAGAGGTTCAATCGGTTCGTCTGTCTGTGGCGCTGTCTGAAATTCAGGTAATCAATCAGCAGTTACTAAGATATGTGTTAATATCCATCGGAGCCGGAGTAATCCTCGCGTTGGTGCTGGGTTACCGGTTTATCAACAAATTTCTCGAACCGATACAAAAGCTCACCAATACTTCTCAAGAGATTGCCGACGGAAATCTCAGCAAACCTGCGAAAGTCACAAGTAATGATGAACTCGGAGAACTGGCCGAGACCTTTAACAGAATGCGCATCCAGCTGAAACATTCCTTTGAAGAGATGGAAGATCAGAATATGAAACTGCAGGCACTCTTGACAAGCATTACGAATCCCATTATTGCCGTAAACCCCCAAAAACAGATTATTCTTTTCAATCCTGCGGCAGAAGAGCTTTTTGAGACCAAAGGGGAAGAGGTTTACGGAAAACATATTCTTACCGTACTAAGAGATCATATGCTGGAAGAACAGTTAGAGGAAATTTTTGAAAAGAACCGGGAAACCCAAATGGAATGGGAGCTGAAATATCCCAGCAAAAGACATCTGAAAGTAAATACCAGCCTTATTCGGATGCCCAAGGACCCGGGGCGGAATCTTGGGATCGTCGCTTCCATAGAGGACCTTACGGAGATGAAAAAATTGGAAACCATACGTTCGGATTTTGTGGCCAATGTTTCCCATGAGCTCAAAACTCCCCTGACTTCCATAAAAGGATTTGTGGAAACCTTAAAAAGCGGCGCGGTAGAAAAAGAAGAACAGCGGCAGCGTTTTCTGGGAATCATTGAAATTGAAGCGGAAAGACTCACCCGCCTGATCAATGATATCCTCACCTTATCGGAGATTGAAAATCATGGAAAACCTTCGGTAGAGGAACATATTGATGTAGCAAAAGCTATTGAAAATTCTCTGGATGTGATACGGCCGATTGCTAAGGCAAAAGATATTCGAATCCTGTTGGATGTTGAAGCCGGCCTCCCCGGGATCAAAGGAAACCTGGACTGGTTTAAACAGATGCTGATCAATCTCCTGGATAATGGGGTGAAATATACGGGAGAAAAGGGAGAAATTCAACTCAAAGCCTACCAGCAGAAGGGGAGAGTTTATTTAAGTGTAAAGGATAACGGGATTGGAATTCCAAAAGAAGATTTAGAACGGATTTTTGAACGTTTTTACCGGGTGGACAAAGGGCGGTCCCGAAAAGTCGGTGGTACGGGACTCGGGCTTGCGATTGTAAAGCATGCGGTAAGAAGCCTGAACGGGCATATTCATCTGAAAAGCAAAGAAGGCGAAGGTACGGAGTTTATTGTGAATTTCCCGAAAGATTCCCAGTAAACCCGAAAGAAAATATCTGGAAAAAAACAAAAAATAAAGGCTCCCCCAGGAATAGAAAGGGGAGGCTTTATTTTTTTGCGGTAAATATCTCAAGAAACCGACCGTATAAAAAAAACTGTATGAACACATTAAATTATTTAGAAATTTCAGAAAATATTTATTGACACCCGGCGGGAACTATATTAGTATTTAAATTAGAACAGCGTTCTAAAAAGTGGGAAAATTGATCGGGTTCTACGGTTTTCAGTGGTTATATAATAGTGGACAAAAGAAATAACACATAAAAGCAAGAGAGGAAGGCCGAGGCGTTAAAGGAAAAGAACTAAGAGGAGGAGATTGTAAAATGGCAAAAAAGAAAAGCATTCTGGATCTTTTGAAAATGAAAAAGGCAGGTGAAAAGGTCGCCTGGATCACTGCTTATGATTACCCTACTGCAATGTTTGCGGAAGAGGCAGGAATGGATATGATTTTAGTAGGGGATTCCCTTGGGATGGTAACACTGGGATACAGCGGCACCATACCGGTCACCATGGAAGATTGTATTTCTCATTGTCAAGCAGTTAGAAGAGGCGCTCCGAAAACCTGGATTATTGGCGATATGCCCTTCGGATCCTATCAGACGTCCGATGAGGATGCGGTGAAAAATGCGGTTCGATTTTTAAAGGAAGCGGACACCGACTGTATCAAACTGGAAGGCGGTATTCGCGTGCAAAGTCGAATCAGAGCCATCACGGATGCCGGGATTCCCGTTATCGGCCATATCGGCCTTACCCCTCAAAGCTCAGGGCAACTGGGTGGATTCAAAGCCCAAGGCCGAACGGTAAAGAATGCCCGGGGAGTCATTGAGGACGCCATTGCGGTGCAGGAAGCCGGAGCATTTGCCTTACTTATTGAAGCGGTACCACCGGAAGTCACCGGTTTTATCGCAGATAAACTGGATATCCCCGTTTATTCCATCGGCGCAGGAGACTGTGATGGTCAACTCTTGATCAGCAGTGACTTAGTCGGAAAATTCCAAGCCTTTACCCCGAAATTTGTAAAGAAGTATGCCAATGTGGCGGAAATAGAAACCAATGCCTATAAGGCCTATATTAAAGATGTTAAAGAAGGCGTATTCCCTTCCGATGAATATGTGTATCATATCACGGAGCCGGAGGAGGAATTCCAAAAGTTATTTGAGGAGTTTAAGTAAAACAAATTAGAGGAGGAAAATACTATGTCGATGAAAGAAATTGAAAAGCACATTAAAGAAAATCTGGGCTTTCCCTTGGATGATATGCATGAGCTACCATCGTCTAAAGCTACTTTTGACGGGGGAGCCCATTATCGAATGGAAGTACCGGGAATTGAAAATGCCTCAAACTTTGAAACCCTGGTAAAGGAATCGGAAAAACAAAAGATTAAAATTCACCGGGTAATCGGTACAGTAGGTGGATCTGCTTATCTGGAAAAAGCTGAGCTTAAGTACTATGCACAGATCGGTCATGATGCGAAAATGGAAACCCTGGTCAATCCCATGCCGACAAGAGCCTGGGATACGGGGAAACAGTATGGAACTCCGGAAGGCTATGTATCCGGTATGAGGGTGCGGGGCCAGCATAATCTATACTTATGGTTAAAAGAAATGAATCGCTGTATCGAAGCGGGAATTCGCGGATTCTTAATTCCCGATGAAGGCCTATTATACTTAGCAAACAAACTCCGGGCTGACGGGCTGATTCCAGCCGATGTGAAGTTTAAAATATCCGTATTTGCCGGACACGGGAATGCGGTCGGGGCAAAGATGTTAGAGGAAATGGGTGCGGACAGTTTTAACCCCTTAGCAGACCTTTCCCTTGGAATGTTTGCAGCCATTCGTCAAGTAACCAATATTCCTTTGGATGTGTATATGAGTATTGTAGATTCCATGGGCGGAAATCAGCGGCACGTGGAATCCGAAGAAATCGCACGAATTTGTGCTCCGGTATATTTCAAGTTTGAGCCCGGAAAAAATGAATGTGATCTTTACAACTCCTGGCATGATGATACGACCTTAAATAATCTGGTGAAAGTAAAGGTCCGTATGGCCAAGGTTTCGAAAGAATGGTGCGACGACGGGGAAACCAGCCTGACCTTCAATGATTATACCGACGATTTAGCCATACCAAGACCTTAACCAGCAGTCGTCACAAAAATCTTTAAAATCTGAGAATTGGAGTGATAATATGAGTAACAATCCTTTTGAAACCGCCTTAGCCACCCTGAAAGCAGCCAGTGAAATGGCGGATATTGAGCCGAATGTTGTAAAGTACTTAAGCAAACCCAAAAGAATTTTCCAATTTACCATCCCGATGAAAATGGATAACGGAGATTATGAAATATTTGATGCTTTCCGGGTTCATTACAATGATGCACGGGGCCAAGTGAAAAACGGGACAAGATTTGTGCCGGATTTGGATTTGGATACCGTAAAAGCCTTAGGCTTCTGGATGACCATTAAACATGCGGTTG
>JBEPWR010000104.1:0-5670 GCA_041642335.1 Eubacteriales bacterium | reverse complement strand
TTTTTTCTCCATCTTGCTCATGAGTATCTAAAAAATTAATTATTACAGCCATTTGTTTTCCATCACGCTCTGTGCGAAAGGTCGCCTCTTCCTGAGATATGGGCTGATTTTGCGAATCGCCTTCTTCGAAACGGCTAATAATCTCATCAATATCGATAAATAGCTCTTGATTTCCTTGGGCATCCCTTAAATAGAAACCTCGCCTTTCTTCTGAATCTTTCCATCCGAACTCAAATTCCTCTTCCTGAAGAGTGATTGACTCCGGTCCCGAAAGCTGGTTGGGAGGCAGATCTTCACGATCGTTTGGAAAATGCAGCTCAATCATATATTGATATCCTGCTATATCGATAATCTCTTCCTGGACTCTACGATAACCGATATAGCGAGGAATTTCTTCTCCATTTTCCACTTCATAGGGACTAAAACCGAAGACTTCTTCAAAATCCGTGTAATAATTAAAATCATCGGACAGCCAGGGGATATCCTCGGTGTAGTTCATTTGATCAATATAGGAAGTCGCATCGGCAATTGCCCGACGATCTTCCTGTGGGACCTCTGAAGTGCTTCGGATTTCTCCATCAACCAGCATGCCATTTTCCGATAGGACTTCTTCTAACCGGTTTATCTGACTCCTTCGGCTTACACTAAAAGCATCCACCGGAGGTACAATGGATATCACCGAAAGAACAATCAGCAGCATGGCTACAATTCCATTTTTCTTACCCCGGTAAATACTGAATAGGATTCCGGAGATAATGGCAAAAACACCGTACATAATCACAAAGTAACGACCGTGGGTTAACCCTTCCTCCTGTATTTTAAGGATAGAGGCGACGGTCTGAAACAGTACGATGGGGACAAGAATTTTTGGAAAAACCCTCTTAAACTGATGAACCAGTTTATTATCCAGGGTTCCCGACAACACGTAAACGAATATCACTACTATTGAATAGGTTACCAGCATGGGCTCAAGCAAATTATCCGTCCAAAACTCTCCGCGAATATTTAAGAGAATATAGAGCACTAAAATCACTGTAAATATGGAGACCAAGGGAATAATGATATAGGCTACTAAAACTTCTAAAAAACGGGACCATGTGATTTTGTGCTCGACTTCCCCTTCATCCCTGTGGTATCTCGGAATTAAGGACAAAAAATACATGGGGGCAAAAATTACAAAAATAATATTCGCTGCATGGGGATATGCCTGATAATCCACATTAAAGAGCAGCTGATCCGTAGCTCCGAGAATTAAACTTACGCCCAACATTATTACTCCGGCAAAAAAGACGGAGGTAAAAAAAGATTTGAATACGACCAAAAAGCTCTCATCAAATTCCAGCTTCTCTTTGATGGTCGGTACCCAGATAAACCCGATGATCAGAGCGAATACCAAAACCGCCGTTCGAATAGAAAGAATCATATTGAAATCTGTAGTATTCGTCAGCGTTACATAATAAAGGCCGGTTACTATTACAGCCCCTCCGGCTAACAACCATCTTTTAAGACGGTCCGTGAAAAATCGTTCATAAAGTCCTTGCGCAACCAGACTGAGCAAAGCTCCGACAATAAAAGTAGCCACTAACCGATCATACTGATCGAATCCGGATCTGTGTATACTTAAGCCGTTAACAATTGCCGTAGCCATAAGAAAAATACTCGTTAAGGGATATCGCAACAGCGCTTGAATAAGACCTTGCATACTTTGTATAATACGCTCTGTAGGTTTCATGATTGCCACATCCTTTCTTTCAATTAGGGGTTTTACATTTTATTTATACCCTTTTACACCGTTTAAAACCGACTGCAGGAGTCGGTTTTAGTGTGTCGTAGTTATTTTACTTTACAGACAACGCTTCATCAAATTCTTCGGAAAAGAAAACCTCGCGGTGACCAGGGGATCTACAACCTGACAGATTTCAGCATTTCCGGCGGCACTCAACAGCATACCCGCTTCACTAAAGGATAAATCCAACTCCTTCATCACCAGCTTTTGCATGTCCGCCGTAGCGGTTCTGACGGCTTCCAAGAGTTCTGTTTCGGAGGCAATGGTATAGAAATGTTCCTGGTCTTCCAAAATCGGATTTTCTATTGACTGTGCTTTAAGTACTTCTACTTGAACCGTTACTTCTCCGCCTACTTCCACACCGCTGACCATCACTTCTCCATCCCCCATCGCTGCATGCAGGTCCCCCATGGAAAGCAATGCCCCCTTTTGAAACACCGGAAGAAAAAGTGTGGCGCCTTCAACAATTTTCTTATTATCCATATTTCCTCCATGGGGTCCCGGAGTTCCACAGGCTACGCCACCATCCTTCGGCGCTACACCGATTACACCGATCATTGGGGCTAAGGGAAGTTCGATGTTTTCGTTAAAGATTACTTTGTCCTCTTTAATCGGAAGAATCTTGACCATCGATGTTTTGACTTTGTCACCAAAGAGGCCGGCTTCAGGAATCGCTGCCAGTACCCCGTAAGAATTTACCGAAATTCGTTGGATCTCTACTTTCAACACATCTCCCGGTTCGGCTTCCTCTACAAACAGGGGACCGGTAGCAGGATTGATATGGTCCCAGTCCAAAGTTTCCATGGATTGTTCTTCCTTGGTAAGCTGGTTTTGAAAACAGTCATAGGTTTCGAAGGTTACAGTACTTCCGGATTCCACCTTCAGCACCGGCGGATGAGTCTTATCCATTACAAATACATGCTGATCTTTACTGATTCTTTTCAATGTATTCCCTCCTTTGGATAATTATAAGCTTTTATTCCTCTTCATAATCCTCTAGATACGTATGCTTTTCTCCATCTTTTTGCCATCCGATGATACAGTCCATATTTACATTGTGCCCGGCCCGAAAAATCTTACGGTCCACATGGGGAAAGGTTTTTTTCATATTTTCAATAAAATCCTTCATCTCTTCCCGTTTGCTTCCGATTTTTTTTGACGCTACCATGCAGGCACAGTTCAAGGGCCAAATGCCGCTGTGTTCCGTGAAGTCCATAATATCCTTTTCTTCTATCAAGTACATGGGACGGATCAGTTCCATGTTTTCAAAATTTTTCGCTTTGAGCTTCGGCAGCATGGTTTTAAAATTCCCGGTATAGAAAAGATTCAGCATGGTCGTCTCAATCACATCATTATAATGATGTCCCAGAGCTATTTTATTACATCCTAATTCCTGAGCTTTCCCGTAAAGAGCTCCTCTTCGCATTTTCGCACAAATATAGCAGGGGTAGTCCTTCGCTTTTTCCTGGGCAATTTCAAAGACTTTGTATTCAAAAATATGAACCGGGATATTTAAATGATGGCAGTTATCCACCAGTAATTCTTTAATACTGGGATGGTATCCCGGATCCATTGCAATAAATTCCAACTCAAAATTGGCAATTCCGTTTTTTCTCAGTTCCTGAAAGAGCTTTGCCATTACCAGGCTGTCTTTCCCTCCGGATATGGCTACAGCGATTTTATCGCCGGACTGTATTAACTCATAATCCTTGACCGCTTTAATAAATTTAGTCCAAAGCTTTTTTCGGTATTTCGTAATACACAGTTTCTCTATTTCCTCCAGGGATTTCCGACTTTCCTTTGGGATCATCTGCCGGCAGCCATCCCCTTGAATAACAGTCATTTTACCACTCCTTGTACCTTCACTTTAACCTATTTCTCATTTAAGAATACCATCCTTAGTAATAAATATCAATGCTGCGCACAGCTCTCCCACTAGAATTGATTTTTCCTTGCATTCTCATTTACGGGGTCAACGCAGTATTTATCCTACTTATCGCTTTGTACATTCATCACGCGCATGGCATTGAGAATTGCCAAAAGTGCAACCCCTACATCAGCAAATACCGCTTCCCACAAGGTAGCAATCCCCAGGGCACCAAGGGTTAAGAAAATCAACTTTACGCCGAGAGCCAAAACGATATTCTGCCATACAATTTTTCTCGTTCTCCTACCAATTCCGATGGCCTGGGCAATCTTCGAAGGTTGATCGTTCATAATTACCACATCCGCCGCTTCAATTGCCGCATCCGAACCGAGACCGCCCATGGCAACACCTACATCGGCTCTCGCCAATACCGGAGCATCATTAATTCCGTCTCCTACAAAAAGTACTTTTCCCTTTGTGGTTCTCGTGCCTTCAATTTCTTCAAGCTTTTGTACTTTCTGGTCCGGTAGCAGTTCGGCATAAATCCGGTCAATTCCCAATTGCTTACCGATGCGCTCTCCGACACTTTTACTGTCCCCGGTGAGCATAACCGTATTATCAACACCTAAGGCTTTTAGTAATTGTATGGCCTCTTTGGCATCTTTTTTTATTTCATCGGCGATTTCGATATAACCCATAAATTTTTGATCTACGGCAACATAAATGATGGTCCCAAGGGTTTCTGCCGCTGAAAAATCAATCTGTTCCTGCTCCATAAGCTTGGCATTTCCCGCGAGTATTTCTCTTCCCGAGTAATGCACTTTTATTCCATGACCGGGAACCTCTTCATAACCCGCAAGGTTCTCCGGATCAATTTCCTGGTTATAGGCTTCCCGTATTGATACCGCGATCGGATGATTGGAGTGACTTTCCGCATAGGCTGCATACTCCAGTAATTCCTCTTTTCCATAGGACTCTTCCGGAACGATGTTTCGGACCTTAAAAATCCCTTCCGTCAAGGTTCCTGTCTTATCAAATATAATGGTTTCCACATTGTTAAGCGCTTCCAGATAATTACTCCCTTTAATTAAAATCCCGCTTCTCGACGCTCCGCCGATTCCCCCGAAAAAACCTAAGGGTATGGATATCACTAATGCACAGGGGCAGGAGATTACTAAGAATACCAGGCTTCGATAAAACCAATCCGAAAAAACCGCTCCGGAGATTACTAAGGGTGGTATAATCGCAAGAAGTGCAGCAGTAATCACTACGAATGGAGTATAATATCGTGCAAATTTTGTGATAAAGTTTTCGGTAGGGGCTTTTCGGCTACTGGCATTTTCTACTAAATCCAGTATTTTTGAAACCGTGGAATCCTCGAATTCTTTTAATACCTCTATAGTAAGAACGCCATTTTTGTTAATAAAGCCGCTCAGTACACTACTTCCGGCGTCCACTTCTCTCGGCAGTGATTCTCCGGTCAATGCAGACGTATCTACTGCTGACATTCCTTCCAGTACCTTTCCGTCTAATGGCACTCTTTCGCCGGGCTTTACCATAATAATATCCCCGATTTGCACTTCTTCGGGATCCACTTTTTCCAAACCTTTTTCGGTTTTCAGATGGGCAAAGTCCGGTCGAATATCCATCAGTTCTCCGATAGATTTTCTTGAACGGTCCACGGCCATATCCTGAAAGTATTCTCCAACCCGGTAAAAGAGCATTACGGCCACGGCTTCTCCATATTCTCCAATGGCGAAAGCTCCAAGGGTAGCAATTCCCATCAAAAAGTTCTCATCAAATACTTGTCCCCGCAGAATATTTTTCCCGGCTCGTAAAAGGATCCCTCCCCCCACAACCAGATAGCTCAGCAGAAACAGGCCCAAGGACATTTCTTCCGTTAAATTTAAAATCATTGCCACAGCAAAAATCCCACCGCCGAAGACGAGTCTGATTAAGCTTTTATTTATTTTTTGATCCTCCTGCTTAGAATCCTGATCTTTCTTCTTACTGCTCT
>JBEPWR010000103.1:0-5695 GCA_041642335.1 Eubacteriales bacterium | reverse complement strand
GGTTCGCAGTCGTTCGGTTTTTGAGTTGGAGGGAATGCCGAGGATCGGCAGAGCATTTCCCCTGGGAATACAGCATGTTTTGGCAATGATTGTGGGAAATATCACCCCGGCCATTATCATTGCAGGGATTGTAGGACTTGGAACCGGGGATGCAACATTATTAGTGCAAAGTGCAATGTTTATTGCGGGGATTGCCACCCTGATTCAGTTGTATCCCATAGGTATTGGAAGTTCTTCGTATCGCATGGGATCCGGTCTGCCGGTAATCATGGGCGTCAGCTTCGCCTATATTCCACCGCTGATAGCGATCGGAAGTCAGTATGGAATCGCAGCAATCCTAGGCGCACAAATGATTGGTGGGATTGTGGCGGTGATTGTGGGTATATTTAT
The DNA here is from genome assembly GCA_041642335.1 of Eubacteriales bacterium. Taxonomy (GTDB): domain Bacteria; phylum Bacillota; class Clostridia; order Peptostreptococcales; family T1SED10-28; genus Isachenkonia. The sequence goes on along the minus strand of JBEPWR010000103.1, from coordinate 5,305 downwards.
AAAACCGATACGGAAATATTTCCCGCCAATGGTTGCAGGTACCGTGGTGTTCACCATTGGACTTTCCTTGTACCCTGTAGCAGTAAACTATATGGCCGGAGGGATCGGTCAAGCGACCTACGGTTCATATTTAAATTGGATGGTAGCCATTATTACCCTACTGGTGGTACTGTTTTGCAATCAATTCGCAAAAGGTTATGCCAAGCTTGCATCAATCCTTGTAGGAATTTTGGCGGGTTATTTTGTTTCCATACCCTTAGGACTGGTTGACTTCACACCGATCGCCGAAGCTTCCTGGTTTGCCCTGCCAAGACCGCTGCACTTTGGCATTGAATTTTATCCTTCGGCAATTTTAACCATGGCGATTATGTATGTGGTAAACTCGGTACAGGCGGTGGGGGATCTCTCGGCAACAACTGTTGGCGGTATGGGTAGAGAAATCACCGATAAAGAGCTCTCTGGAGGAATCATCGGCAATGGTGTGGCCAGTGTCTTTGCCTCCTTCTTTGGAGGACTTCCTACAGCAACCTATAGTCAAAATGTGGGAATTGTCAGTATGACGAAGGTTATCAGCAAGTTTGTTTTGGCCCTCGCTGCAGGGGTGATTTTACTTGCGGGATTTGTACCGAAGGTCGGTGCCTTAATGACAACCATACCCTATAGTGTTCTGGGAGGGGCAACGATTACCGTATTTGCGCTGATCACCATGACCGGGATTCGACTGATTATCCAGGATGAGCTGTCCACTCGAAACATCACCATTGTCGGTCTTGCGGTTGCTTTGGGTATTGGAATCAGTCAGGTACCGGAATCACTGGCATTATTTCCGGATTGGTTTATGATGATTTTCGGAAGCTCTGCGGTAGTCATATCCGCGATTGTGGTTTTTACGTTAAACATTCTATTGCCGAAAAAAACCATTGAAGAAGAGCGAAAAGAACGAGAAAAAATGGAAAAAGAAATGGAAGTGGAGGGTTCGTAGATGATCACCATACGAAAGTATTTTTTCCCCGAAACCATGGAGGAAGCTTATGAAAAACTTACGGAACGGAAAAATAATGCCCTGATCGGCGGAGGGGCCTATTTGAAACTCGGCTCAAAGGCCATCGGTACCGCCGTGGATTTATCCAACCTGGGATTGGATTATATAAAAGAAGACGACCGAGGATTTGAGATTGGAGCGATGACCACCTTCTCGAAAGTGATGCTCCATGAGGAATTGAACATCGCCTTTGACAAGCTCTTTGAAAAAGCCATGGAAGACATTGTGGGAATGCAGCTGAAAAACATGGTCACCATCGGAGCGACAGTCTATTCCCGCTACGGATTTTCCGACTTTTTAACGGCCTTACTGGCTACGGATACGAAAGTGAAGCTGTTTAAAGCGGGATGGGTTCCCTTAGAAGATTTTCTGGAGAACGGGCCCCGGGAACGGGATATCGTAGAAAAAATTCGGATAGCAAAAAGGAAAGGGACATACACGTTTCAGGATTTGAGAGGTTCGAGCAATGACTACGCCATTTTAAATCTTGCCCTCTTTCGGAGGCAAGAAGGTTACCGATTGGCTCTAGGGGCAAGACCCCAACGGGCGAAATTAGCAAAGAAAACTATGGAATTTTTACAGGACAGGGCCTTATCAGAGGAAACCGTCACAGAGGCGGGAGAGATTTTAGCCGAAGAAATGCATTTCGGAACAAACGGAAGGGGATCCAAAGAATACCGGCGGTCTATGGCAAAGGTGTTGTTGAGAAAAGCATTAGTGGAGGGATCAGCAGATGAAAATTAATGTAACCATCAATGGCAGGGAAAAAGCGTTGGAAATCGCCCCGGATGATTATCTAGCGGAAGTCCTCAGAAGAGAAGGATATTTGGGGGTGAAAAAAGGGTGTGATACGGAATCCTGCGGCGTATGCACCATTCACGTCGATGATGTTGCGGTGCTCTCCTGTGGAATGCTGGCGGCCAAGGCTGATGGAAAAGCCATAACAACCATCGAAGGCGTGAAGGAAAAAGCTGGAAAAATCCGTTATGAAATGTCCAAAAGAGGGGTTGACCAGTGCGGATTCTGTGCTCCGGGAACGATTATGACTATCCTGTATTTAGAGAATGTGACGAAGAATCCTAGGGATGAAGAAATCAATCGATATCTGAAGGGAAACTTTTGTCGCTGTTCCGGCTATGTCGGGCAGCTGCAGGCAGTAAAATCTTATTTGGAGGGGCAAAAACATGAAGTATGTGAATGATTCAATTAAGAAGATCGACAGCGATGCGCTACTGAGCGGGAAAGGCGTATATACCGATGACCTGGCGCCCAGAGACGCACTGTGGATTAAAGTTGTCCGCAGCCCCCATGCCTTTGCAAAAATCCGAAAAATTGATGACCGCTTAGCCTTAAGGGTAGCGGGTGTGGAGATGGTGCTGACCCATAAAGATCTAGCAAGAATCCCTTTTACAAGAGCCGGTCAATGTTATCCGGAACTCTCACCCTATGATAAATTTATTCTGGATGAATATGTTCGTCACGTGGGAGATGATGTGGCGATTATTGTTGCGGAGAATGAAAAGTCCGCAGAGGCAGGGGCAAAAAGATTGAAGATCGACTATGAAGTATTGGATCCGGTTTTGGACTATACCCAGGCCGAGGGGCATACCACCTTGGTTCATCCGGAAGAGGAAAATTTCATTCCTGTGGATTTTATCGGCTATCAGCGGGAGAAAAATCTTGCCTGCGATATCGGCTTTGAAGTGGGAAATATCAAGGAAGCTTTGAAAAATGCTGAAGTGGTCTTTCGAAAAAGTTATGAAAGTCAAGCCCAGGCCCAGGCCATGATGGAAACCCAACGAGCCTTTAGCTATCAGGATGAGTACGGTCGATTAGTGGTGGTATCCTCTACGCAGATTCCCTTTCATGTCCGAAGAACCCTGGCAAGAGCCCTGGACATGCCGATGAGTAAGATCCGGGTGATCAAACCAAGAATTGGGGGAGGCTTCGGTTCAAAGCAGAGCATTCATGCAGAATTTTATCCGGCCCTGGTTACAAAACTGACCGGAAGACCCAGTAAAATTGTCTACAGCCGAAAAGATGTGTTTACGGGGACCACCTCCAGACATAAAATGCGCTTTGATATTACACTCGGAGCCACAAAGGAAGGAAAGCTTGTTGCAATGGCCATGGACGCCCTATCGGATACCGGTGCCTATGGAGAGCATGCAAATACCACAGTGGGTGCGGCCGGAAAAAAAGTGCTCACCTTATATAATAAAGTAGAGGCCTGCAGTTTTAAGGGAAAAGCCGTATATACCAACAACTTGCCCGGAGGGGCACTGCGGGGTTTCGGGGTTACCCAGGGAACCTTTGCGCTGGAGTCCGCCATCAATGAACTGGCGGAAAAACTGGGAATGGATCCGGTTAAACTTCGGGAGATGAATATGATTAAAAAGGGGGAGACCACCCCGATCTATAATATTATTACAAAAGGGTCCGGCCCTGAGCCGATCTATATGGACAGCTGTGAGCTGGAGGCCTGTGTTGAAAAAGGAAAATTGCTTTTTCAATGGGAAAAGCGAAAGGATCGCATCTTGAAAGAAAAAGCCCTCCTTCTCAAAAATCGTAAGGCTCGAGGAGTGGGAATGGCCATAGCCCAGCAGGGTTCAGGACTGCCCAATATCGATATGGCCGGTGCCACAATCAAACTTAATGATGACGGCTTCTTCACGCTCTTGGTTGGCGCTACCGATATCGGCACCGGAAGTGATACGATCTTATGCCAAATTGCGGCGGAAACCCTGGATATTCCGGTGGATAAAATCAATATCCATGCTTCAGATACGGATATTAGCCCCTTTGACAGTGGGGCCTATGCTTCAAGTACAACCTATACGTCAGGAAATGCGGTGATTGAGGCCTGTAAGAATATGAAAACCCTGATCAGAGAGTACGGAGCCAGGGTTTTAGAGGACGACATGGCAGAAATCTCTTTTGAAAACGGGAAAATCACAAGTCAAAGCGGCAAAGAAATTACCTTGGAAACCTTTTCGAAAAAAATCACCTACTCCATGATTCACCAACAGCTGACCGCTACCGGCTCCTTTGTTCCGAAAAAAGCGGCACCTCCCTATATGGCCGGATTTGCAGAAGTTGAGGTGGATGTGGATACCGGAAAAGTTGATTTGCTGGACTTTGTCGGCGTCGTCGACTGCGGAACCGCCATAAATCCCATCCTCGCTCAGGTACAGGCGGAAGGCGGCATCGTTCAGGGAATCGGGATGGCCTTGTACGAAGAGGTAAAGGTAAATGCCCAGGGGAAATTACAGTCAAACTCTTTTATGGAGTACAAAATTCCCACCCGTAAGGATATTTCAAACATTCAAGTGGAGTTGGTTGAAGGGCGGGATGATACCGGGCCCTACGGTGCGAAATCCATTGGCGAGGTCGTCATAAATACAGTGCCTCCAGCGGTTATGGAAGCGATTTATCAGGCCGTAGGAGCGAGAATTCGAACGCTGCCGGCGACACCGGAAAAAGTATGGAAAGCGATGAATACAAAAGAATAAGATTCTGCTGGATAGAGTAGAAGGCGTTGGATTTCGATGGAGATCCAGCGTTTTTTTATATGAGATTAGAACAGTGGGGGTAAGTACCGGAATATGCGTATAAGTAGGTTGAAGAATATTTGATAAATTAATAACAAATCAATATATGATGGAAAATTTCAATTTTTATTAATCCGGCAAAACTCTTATACTTAAGGAGAATGCGTATACTATAAAAAATGGGAGTGAAGCGGATGAGACCGGAAATGATGAAACAAGTGGAAGAGTTACGTGGTGTTAATGCGGTTAAAGTAAAAGAAGCAAAGGAAAAGGGACAAAAGGTTGTGGGGACCTACTGTGTTTTTTCTCCCCATGAGATTGCCATGGCCGCGGATGCCATTCCCGTGACCCTGTGCGGAACCAAGGAAGAACCGATTGCCGCGGCGGAAGAAAAACTACCGAGGAATCTCTGTCCATTGATTAAATCCAGTTACGGATATGCCATAACCGATACCTGTCCCTATTTCTATTTTTCCGATGTGCTTTTAGCAGAGACCACCTGCGACGGGAAGAAGAAAATGTATGAACTAATGGGAGAAATCAAGCCGATGCACATCATGAACCTTCCCCAGCAAAGTGAAGGAGAGGAAAATCTGCACTACTGGGAGAATGAAATGTTAAAGTTCAAAGGATTTTTGGAAGCGTCTTTTGAGACGGAAATTACCGAAGAAAAGCTAAAAGAAGCGATCAAACTTGGAAATCGGGAGCGACA
>JBEPWR010000102.1:2170-5697 GCA_041642335.1 Eubacteriales bacterium | reverse complement strand
TATTCCGAGTATGACCGGAATGTATCCGGAAAACCCCGGTGCAGACATGTTTAAGAAATCCGTGCATATCATCGAAACCGGAAATTCTGCAGCAAAAATGCGAAAAGCCATTCCTTCAATGGCAAACTTAGCAAAAAAGATGCTTAAAGGTGAAGAAATTGGAAGTCCTGAGGAGGATAAGTATATTCCAATGGGAGTTCGAAAGAATTATTTCCATGAAACTAGAGGTTCAAAAAGAGCGGTTGATATGCTCATGAAAAAAATGGCAGGAGAGGAATTTACAACGGAATATCCTATGCCGAATTTCGATCGAGTAGATCCGCTACCTCCGGTAAAAGACATTTCTAAAGCAAAGGTTGCGCTAGTAACTTCCGGAGGGATTGTTCCAAAAGGAAATCCTGACAGAATCGAATCTTCCAGTGCTTCAAAGTATGGAAAGTATGACATTGCAGACTTTGAAGACCTTAAAGAATCTACTCATGAAACCGCCCACGGAGGATATGACCCGACATATGCGAACGCAGATGCGGACTGTGTACTTCCTGTGGATGTAATGAAAGACCTGGAAGAAGAAGGAAAAATTAAAGAGCTTCACCGATATTTCTATACGACAACTGGTAACGGAACTTCTGTTGCAAGTTCAAAAGCTTTTGCTGAGGAGTTCTCTCAGGAACTGATCAAGGACGGTGTGGATGCGGTTATTCTGACCTCCACCTGAGGCACCTGTACACGTTGCGGTGCAACGATGGTAAAAGAGATTGAAAGAGCCGGTATTCCGGTAGTTCATATTTGTACAGTAGTACCGATTTCCTTAACGGTAGGAGCAAACCGAATTGTTCCGGCGGTGGCCATTCCTCATCCTTTAGGCAATCCATCGCTCGATGCCGATGAAGCAAAAGCTGTTCGACGACGAATTGTTGAAAAAGCCCTGGATGCGTTAGAAACTGAAGTAAGTGGTCAGACTGTATTTGACTAAAATCTTTGTTAAATAAGCGATAATGATAGTAACAATGTAAAATATGAAATAATTGCCAGCTACTCCGACGGAGTAGCTGGCAATTTAAAACTTGCTAAAATTCATGGAGGTGACAGTGGTGAATTATTCAGTATTAAAAGGAGCAGGGTATGTGCTTGTTCACACACCGGATATGATTACCCATAACGGAACTACACAGACCAGTGAGCGAGCTGCGAACCCGGATTCGGAATATTTAAAGAAATTACCCCAACATTTACGGAGTTTTGAAGACGTGGTTTCTTATCCACCCAATCAAACGTATATAGGAACCCTTACGCCGGAAGAACTTAAGGACTTTGAGATGCCCTGGTATGATAAAAAAATTGAAGGCGCTGACCGATTTGGGAAATTTGGTGAGATTATGCCTCAGGAAGAATTTATCGGTTTGATGAAAATATCGGATGTATTTGACTTAGTGATGCTAGAGACCGGCTTTACAAAGGAACTTAAGAAAAAGTTAGAAGCACACCCATTAATTAAAGATGAACACATTGCAAAGCTAAAAGATGGTGAAGATATCACAGACATTCAAAAGGCGATCAACAATTTTGCAGCAGAAGCCATTTACCATAATGAAGAAGTGGTAGGTTGTGTAAAAAGAGCCCATGAGACGGATCCGAACCTAAATGCTCACGTAATGTTTGAAAATTTAGCGGTTAAAGCTTCTGGAGCCTTAGCTGCTGAGAACTTAATTGCTAAAAATGAGATTAATGTTGAAGATATTGACTATGTAATTGAATGCTCCGAGGAAGCCTGCGGAGACATTAACCAACGTGGTGGCGGAAACTTTGCCAAGTCCATTGCAGAAATGGTCGGGGCTGTTAACGCTACGGGATCAGACCTTCGAGCTTTCTGCGCTGCACCAACTCATGCGCTTATTGAAGCGGCGGCACTGGTTCAAGCCGGTGTATATGAAAACGTCATGGTGGTTGCCGGTGGAGCAGTTGCAAAGCTGGGGATGAACGGAAAAGATCATGTAAAAAAAGAGATGCCGATTATCGAAGATGTTTTAGGTGGGTTTGCAATTCTTGTAACAAAAAATGATGGCATACATCCGATCATCCGTACGGACTTAGTCGGACGGCACACCGTAGGAACCGGGTCTTCTCCTCAAGCGGTAATTACTGCCTTAATCACAAAACCTTTGGATAAAGGTGGACTGAAGATTACGGATGTGGATAAATACTCAGTAGAGATGCAAAATCCTGATATTACCAAACCTGCAGGAGCAGGAGATGTACCGGCTTCAAATTACAAAATGATTGCAGCTCTTGGAGTAAAAAGAAAAGAAATGGAACGTAAGGAGGTTGCAACATTCGGTAGCAAGCATGGTATGCCTGGATGGGCCCCTACTCAAGGACATATTCCTTCGGGAGTACCCTATTTAGGACCGGCCCTGGAATCTTTTAAAAACCATGAAATTAACCGTGCTATGATCGTTGGAAAAGGCAGCCTTTTCCTAGCGAGAATGACCAACCAGTTTGATGGAGTTTCTGTGATTATTGAAAAAAATTCCGGTAAAGTGGAAGATTCCAGTGGCGGAGTATCCGAGCAGGAAATTCGATCCATGATTGCGGAAACGATGAAAGATTTTGCAAAAAACTTAATGGCTGAATAAATCGAAACTTATAATTGGAAGGCGGTGAATGGAGTGGCAGAAAAACAAGCAGAAATAAAAAAACAGATTGGAAAAGTATTCAATGATATTGCTAAAGGCATTGAAACCGGGGATTTTGGTGAAAAAATTACCGTTGGTCTTACAACCTTAGGTAGTGAACACGGTGTGGATAATCTGGTCAAAGGTGCAGAAATGGCAGCAAAAACCGGAAAGTTTGAGGTTGTTTTAATCGGGCCGAAGGTCGATACAGAATTGGAAGTGATCGAAACTGAGGAAGAAGCAAGCATGCATAAAATTATGGAAGAACTACTGACAAATAAAAAAATTCAAGCTTGCGTAACAATGCACTACAATTTTCCAATAGGGGTATCGACCGTTGGAAAGGTGATCACTCCTGGTAAAGGCAAAGAAATGTATTTAGCTACTACTACAGGAACGTCAGCTCCGGAGCGTACAGAAGCGATGGTTCTAAATGCTATTCATGGTGTAATTGCTGCAAAGGCCTCCGGAGTAAAAAAACCGAAAGTCGGCATAGTTAATGTTGATGGTGCAAGACAAGTGGAAAAAGCTCTCAATGCTTTAGTCGATAATGGTTATGATATGGAATTTTCCGAGTCAATGCGAGCTGATGGTGGCGTAGTTATGCGAGGGAATGACTTGTTGGCAGGGACGCCTGATGTAATGGTACAAGATACTTTGACTGGAAATATTTTTATGAAAATATTTTCTTCCTTTCATACCGGAGGAGATTATGAAGCTTTGGGCTATGGTTATGGTCCGGGTATTGGAGAAGGTTATGATAAAAACATCTTAATTCTCTCTAGAGCTTCAGGAACTCCGGTTGTAGCAAAAGCGTTAGAATACGCAGCGGAACTTGTTCAAGGCGGTCTG
>JBEPWR010000102.1:0-2160 GCA_041642335.1 Eubacteriales bacterium | reverse complement strand
CTAAATTCTCTTGTGAAAACCAATAAAAAATCCGATGAAGAAGTGTCGGTTAAACAACCTCCGAAAGAAGTGGTAACCGGATCTCTAGCAGGTATAGACATTATGGAGTTGGAAGATGCGGTACAGGAGCTTTGGAAGAATGATATTTATGCAGAAAGTGGAATGGGATGCACCGGTCCGATAGTAATGGTCAGCGAAAAAAATATTAAAAAAGCGATCGATATCTTAAAGGCCGCAGACTATGCGGTGGCAGAACCGGATATCTGTTAATTGAAAGAAAATTTACGTTATTAAGGTTTTACTAAAATTTATTGGTTTTAAATAAACCCCATTGTATTTAACAAGAGAAAACACTCTTTTGTTACTGCGATGGGGTTTAATGATAAAATTACGGGGTATTAAAAGAAATGAGCGTTGCATTTTCAATTTTGCTATATTATAATGAGTTTAACGTCCTAGCAACGCAGGGCTGAACTTCAGACTGTTTGAAGCATGTGGAACAGTCTAGAAAAACAAAATTAGGGGAGGTAAAAGAATGAAGAAAAAGTTATGGGTTTTATTTTTAGTGGCTTTACTATCAATGGTTTTAGCATTGACAGGTTGTGGTAACGGAGACGACGGAGAAGATGTCGATCCTGACGACAATGGTGAAGTTGTAGATGGAGACGATGAAGATGAGGGTGACGATGAAGATGAGGGTGACGATGAAGAAGGCGACAACGGCGAAGAAAGCGACTTCTTTGTAGGTCTTGTTACAGATGTCGGCGGAATTGATGACCAATCCTTTAACCAAGGAACTTGGGAAGGAATTGAAAGATTTGAAGAGGATTATAATGCAGAAACAAACTATCTACAATCAGAAGCAGATGCAGATTATATTCCAAACCTATCAAGTTTTGCAGACCAACAAGCAGACCTGATTATTGCACCAGGATTTTTATTTGAAGATGCTATTGCTGCAGTAGCAGACGATTTCCCTGACCAAAACTTTTTACTTATTGATGCAGTTGTAGAGAGAGATAATATTACAAATGCGGTGTTTGCTGAAGAACAAGGTTCTTTCCTTGTAGGAGTTGCAGCAGCGTTAACCGCTCAGGAAGCCGGAGAAGATACCGTAGGTTACATCGGTGGAGTGGATTTTGAATTAATTCAAAAATTCGAAGCCGGTTTTGAAGCCGGGGTATGGGCCGTGGACCCTGACATGGAAGTTCTAGTTGAATACGTAGGAGACTTTGCAGATCCTGCAACTGGACGTTCTATAGCATCAATTATGTACGATGACGGCGCTCATGTAATTTATCATGCTGCCGGAGGTTCTGGAAATGGTATGATTAATGAAGCGATGGAACGAGTGAGTGATGGAGAAGAAGTATGGGCCATCGGTGTAGACCGAGACCAGTATGAAGACGGAATTTACGATGGAGATAATTCTGTAATTCTAACTTCTATGATGAAGAGAGTAGACGTCGCAGCTTATGACGTTTCTGTTCAGACTTACGAAGGAAATTTCCCTGGTGGAGAAACGATTGAATATGATTTAGAAGACAATGGGGTATCCCTGCCGGAAGAAAATCCGAATTTAAGTGAAGACATCTTATCAGAAGTAGCAAATTACAGACAGCAAATCGTAGACGGTGAGATCGAAGTACCGACTACACCCGTTAGATTACAATAAATTAAACAAATTAATTTAATAGGAAATATTAGGACCTAAATATTTCGCTATAAAAACCAAGATTTTATAGTCTTGGTTTTTTTAGCGAAACAATAACACATTGAAGTAAAAAAGCATCTCTACAAATAAATGAAATTCAAAAAATAATTGAAATCGGTGCATCTCCTTATTTTTAAAAAAATATTATTACTCAATAAGGTTGTAGAAATTCGGTCGGTTTGTATAGAGAATTATATGGATTTAGAAAATGTCGTAAAAAACTGCAGAGATTTTATAGAACTATCCGCAGGTGGAATATAAACTTATATGAGTACATCATCGCGGATTTATCGTCTAAGCAACGGGATAAAGCTGAAAATAATATCCCCGATGCTGCTAAAATGTATGAATCGAAAAAACTTGCAATGCAGCAAGGGATAAAAAATATTACTATAATATTATAAAGATAGGAGAAATATTATGGCATATGCAATCGAAATGTTAGG
>JBEPWR010000101.1:0-5699 GCA_041642335.1 Eubacteriales bacterium | reverse complement strand
GTTTTTAATGATCTGGCAAACCGTCTGCTTCCCTTTGATTATGACACCTTTGAACAGGCTTCGGAAACCCTGATCATTCCTGCGACGAAGTGTGAAACGGGAAGGGCCGTATATTTTGAAAAAAACAACTGCCGGGATATTTATACTGCGGCAAGAGCATCCAGCAGTATGCCTTTTGTTTCAAAGCGTGTTTATTTCGATGGATGCGAATTACTGGACGGCGGAATTTCCGATCCCATACCGATCGCAAAATCCATGAAAGACGGAAATTCCCGTAACGTGGTGATTTTAACAAGGCATAAAGGGTACCGAAAGAGCCCTTCCATCGTGCATAAATTAGCAGAAACCGCGTACTCGAAAAATAACGAATTACTGGCGGCATTATGCAACCGCTATAAAAAATATAATGAAACCTTACGTCTTATTGAAAAAATGGAAGAAAGGCAGGAAATATTTGTTCTCAGGCCCACCGCCGAAGCTGAGGTCGATAGAGTGGAACGGGATGTGGACAAATTGGAAAATCTATATAATGAGGGATATCGTGATGCAAAGGAAAGTTTCCCGGCGTTGGAACGAAGTTTTCTTTAAAAAGAGCAGACAAGGCAGACAGCAGACAAGGGGACAGGGACCTGTCTGACAAAAAATATCAGACAGGTCCCTGTCCCCTTGTCTGCTCCCCTTGTCTGCCTTGTCGGCTCTTTTTCGGTTTTTCTTCTGCAACCGATTACCGCACCATAAATTAGGGTATATAAGCTATGATAGGTAAAAAAAAAGCATCAAAATAATTAGAGAAGAGGTGGTATAGTGAATAGTCAACAAAAAGAAAGAATACGCAGTGGAAAAGGATTTATCGCCGCCCTGGATCAAAGCGGGGGCAGTACACCGAAAGCATTGGCAGGATACGGAATAGAGGAAGACGCCTACAAAAATGAAGAAGAGATGTTTGATCTGGTGCACGGCATGCGTACCCGAATTATGACCAGTCCGGCCTTTACCAGTGATAAAATCCTAGGAGTGATCCTTTTTGAACAGACCATGGACCGGGATGTTAAAGCAAAAAAAACTCCGGACTACTTATGGGAGGAAAAAGGAATTGTACCCTTCCTGAAAGTGGATAAAGGCATGGAGGATCTTTCCCAAGGGGTTCAGTTGATGAAGCCGATCACCGGACTCGATGAAATGCTTCGGCGGGCCAAGGATCGAAATATTTTCGGTACCAAAATGCGATCCGTCATTAAGGAAGCAAATCCTGAAGGGATTGGAAAAATTGTCAGTCAGCAGTTCGATTACGGAAAGCAGATTCTCGATGCGGGACTGATGCCGATTCTGGAGCCGGAAGTGGATATTAATATCCCGGATAAGGAAAAAGCGGAAGAGCTTCTCAAGGATCAAATTCTTAGTTATTTAAATACCCTGGAAGAAGATCAGATGATCATGTTAAAACTGTCCATCCCCAGTATAGACGGATTCTACAGTGAATTGGTGAACCATAAGAAAGTACTGCGGGTAGTGGCGCTTTCCGGAGGATACAGCCAGGATAAAGCCGTAGAACTTCTCGTTAGAAACCCCGGAGTTATCGCAAGCTTTTCCAGAGCTCTCTTGGAAGACTTACACGTAGAGCAGACGGATAAAGCCTTTGATCAGATATTAAAAGGAGCCATCGATAAAATCTACCAGGCGTCTGTAAGTTAATAATTAGTCCCCTTTGCCAAAAAGGGGATTTTTTTTAGACTAAAATAAACAAAGCGGCCGCTGCGAAAGATCCAATAAAAAATCCTGTCATACTTCCCTGTTTCTCACTGGGTAATTCATATTTAAACACATTCAGAACCATCGCTCCGATAATAAAGGATTTGAAGGAAACCAACAAATACTCGGGCAGGCTAAAATAAAAGGCCAGTACGCCGCCGAGAAAGACACTTAGAGCCAAGATCTTACTGCCATAAATATCACTCAATTTTTTATGATAATGGTGAAGTTCCCAGTCAATTACAAAAAAATGCAGGCCGAAAGCCAAAAAATAGATCCAGGTATTGGTATTCTCCGTAATCGATCCCGAGCCGGTAATATACCCGATCATCAAGCTGTACACCCCGAAAAAGGCAATCTGTGTCCAAAAGAATACGTCTTTGACTTTCTCGGATTTTGTCTTTTTCATATGACGGATCGCCTTCTCATCCAATAAGACCAGTCCATAAAAGATAATTATTCCCGCCAAAACCAAAACATAAACCAAATTACTGTAAAGACTGTCTGTACTCCAACCAAAGTGCTCGCATAAAATTTCCTGGGAATGGGGAATATAAGGGAAAAGGTCCAATACTACATAGGAAACCCCGACGCCGGCAGCAAAAGAAGAAAGCCATTTTACATTAACCGGCTCAAAAGGGAAATACTTTGATGTTAGATGGATTAACACAAATCCGAGAATTAATAAAATTTCCGGCAGATTTTCCTGTATCGGCAAATTCATCATCGTTCATATCCTTTCTTGTCAGAGGATTATTGCTTTGATTATAGCATATTTCCAGACAAGGGGACAGGGACCTGTCTGATTTCAACAATTATGAAGGCATGGTTACGTAGCTTACAGGTCCCTTTCCGAAAAACGATAAATTAATTGACGGCAGCGTAACTGCCGGCTTTTTTGTTGACAAAGAGCTCCATAAGTAGTACATTATATGCAAGAGAACTATATTCACGCGGAACATAGTCAAAAGGGAGGTGATCCAATGAAAAAAGAGCAGGAAGTATTTTGCAATGGGAAAAACCATAAAATGGAACGTTTTTTAGAAGTATGTCTCTTGCTGCTTTTATCTGACAAAGCCGGATATGGTTACGGGCTGATAGAAGAGCTGGAGTACTTTGGATTTTCCAAGAATGAACTTAACGTTAGCACGCTTTATCGTACCCTCCGAAAAATGGAAAAAGAAGATCTGGTCTCCTCCCTTTGGGAAGAAGGCGGGCAGGGGCCGCGAAGAAGAGTATACGTAATTACTGAGACCGGCAGAAGGCACCTTGACCAGTGGATTGGGGTCCTGAAGATCAGAAAAGCAAGGATTGAGAAGTTGATAGAGAAATATGAAGATCAAACCTTTTAAAACCGGAAAGTAGGAAGGTGATACCATGGCCACGCTTGTTATGATTTACAGTCTTCTAGGCATCAGCCTGATTGTATCCTTTGTAAAAAGCAGAGAAAAAACCAAAAAAGCATTCAAAGTAGCCGGAAAAGCCCTTATAAAGATGGCGCCAAGCCTTTTGACCGTACTGGGGATTGTGGGCCTTACGCTGGGGATATTGACACCGGAAACCATCTCAAACCTGCTGGGTGCGGACGCCGGGATTGCAGCAACGATGCTGGCAGCAGTAATCGGAGCGGTCACGCTGATCCCTTCCCTGGTGGCTTTTCCGCTGGCGGGATCCTTACTGCGCTCCGGAGCAACCATAATGACGATTTCCGCATTTATCACAACGCTGGTAATGGTTGGAGTAGTAACTGCACCGGTGGAAATTAAAACCCTTGGAAAAAAATTCACCCTGCTTCGAAACGGCTTAGGATTTCTCGCGGCGCTGATTATCGCCGGGATAATGGGGATGATATTATGATGGAAATGATAAAAAAATTCAAAATCCCATTACTGATAGGACTGGTATTTGTTGCATTGGCAATTTTTGCACCCACGACTGCCGCCGAATCCACTCAGGTCACCTGGGATTACTTTAAGGAAATGGCCTGGATTATGCCCGCAGTATTTCTGCTGATGGGACTGATGGAGGTATGGATTTCGAAAAATAAAATACAAAAATGGCTGGGAAGCGGCTCCGGTTTCCGGGGCGGACTGATCGCCATCCTGCTGGGCACCCTGCCCACCGGTCCCTTATATGTGGCATTTCCCATGACCGCAACCTTATTTCGAAAAGGGGCCAGCGTAACCAATATGGTCATATTTTTAGGATCCTGGGCAGCCCTTAAGATCCCTCAACTGATGGTCGAAATTAAATTTCTGGGAATTTCTTTTACCGCCTTGCGGTTTGGCCTTACCCTCACGGCCCTGGTGATCATGGGCTTAATCATGGAAGCTGTTTTGGGTCGTCAGCCGGTTTCACAATGGCTGCCGGAGGAGAACGAGGATGCATCCGATGAAAAAATGGCAAGAATCCAATCGTAGAATCGGGAAGCAATGAAAAAAGGAGGTTATTATGGATTCAGTAATCAAATTAAAAAAAATACTGATGGAACCGTTAATCAGACTTATCCTTAAGCATCCTAAAATTATGAAATCGAAGCTATTTGTAAAAGCCATGACCGTTTTTCCCGATAAGATCAGCAGCAGGTATGATCAAAAAATTGCTAAGATGGATATAGATTATCAGGCACCATTGAAAGAGGGTCTGAAATTTGTGCATCAGGCGCCGGAAAAAGCACTCGATATCGCCACAGGGACTGGAGTAGCCGCACTCCTGGTTGCAAAGCACTTTGAAAATACAAGAATTGAAGCGCTGGATTTAAGCCCGGAGATGATTAAGATTGCCAAGAGAAAAGCAAAGGAAGCCGGACACCGCAATATAACATTCAAAATCGGTAACGCAATGAAACTGGATTATCCGGGTAATGAGTTTGATCTGATTGTCACCTCCAATGCACCGGTCTATCTGGGAGAAGCCGTGCGAGTATTAAAACCGGGAGGAGAAATCCTGGTCGCCTATTCCCTATGGGGAGAGGTATTTGATCGAGCTAGAAAAGATGTAATAAGACTTCTTCAGAACAATGGGCTGGAATTCAGAAAACTGGAAACTGCCGGAGAAGGGGTGTTCATCCTTGGGAGAAAAGAAGAGTAATTTACTGTTTAACTTGATTGCACCGATTTACGATCTCTTCTACAACTATCAGAAAAGGCGTTATGAGAAGATCGTTGAAAAGGTAAAAAATGAAGTGGAGGTGGCTTCATTTGACTCCGTCATTGATGTAGGATGTGGCACCGGAGCAATGTGTTCGGTATTAAAGGATAAGGGGATGGATGTGACCGGGATTGATCCTGCCATAAAAATGCTGGATCTTGCCAGAAAGAAACCGGAAAATAAGGGGGTAAAATTTCTTCAGGCTAATGTTTTGGAAGGCCTCCCCTTTGACGACCAAAGTTTTGATGTGGCCATATCCTCCTATGTCGCTCATGGTCTGGAATCGGAGGAGCGAAAACGGATGTACGCTGAAATGAGCCGCGTCGCAAGGGAGTACGTGATTATTTACGATTACAATAATGAGAAATCGATACTGACCTCCATTGTTGAATGGTTGGAAGGCGGGGATTATTTTCATTTCATCGATCACGCAGAATCGGAGCTGAAAGAGTGCCTGGTGGAAATGAAAGCCTGCTTTTCGGAAGTACGAACCATTCAAGTGGATGTTCGGGCGAACTGGTATATCTGCAAGCTCAAATAAGAAAAAAACCGTCATGGAGACAGACAAGGGACACGATCAGACAAGGGGACAGGGACCTGTCTGGTCTTTTGCATAAAATGCTTTTGCTCGCAGGGCTCCATAAATTTTTTCCAATAAATAGAGGAATTCATGATTGTATGAGGAAAGGATTGTCAGGAATATGTTATACTAGAAGAACCAAACTATGGAAGTTGGACAAGGGGAGAGTGCCTTGTAGGACCAGACAGGTTCCTGTCCCCTTGTCTTTTTTGTCCTTAAA